>NZ_QEHP01000077.1:0-37516 GCF_003094695.1 Chryseobacterium sp. HMWF035
TTGATCTCCACCAGTGCTTTTGTCCTCTTCGGATTAACGTGCATAATTTATTAAAATATATCCTGAATTTCACCAACTATTTTTCAGTACATTACCTGTTTTAAAAAATCAATAAAAAAGCATCGGAAATTTTCCCGATGCTTTTCTGTTATATTAAATTATTTACTTACGATTGAGAAGACTTCTCTGCAGCAGATTTTTTTGGCTTTGAAGTTTTCCCTGCCAAACCGTCTTTCGCTTCATTCAGATCAAGAACTACGGTTTCTCCTTCTGTTAATTGTTTGTTTACGAGCATTTCTGCCAATAAATCTTCAATGTATTTCTGGATCGCTCTTTTTAATGGTCTTGCTCCGAAATCTTTATCCCATCCTTTTTCAGAAATAAAGTCTTTCGCTTCTTCTGTCAGTTCTACTTTATATCCTAATTTTTCAAGTCTTGAATACAATTTGTTCAGTTCAAGATCAATGATTTTCTTGATGTCTTCTTTTTCAAGAGAATTAAAGATAACGATATCATCAATTCTGTTCAGGAATTCTGGTGAGAATGCTTTTTTAAGCGCATTTTCAATCGTACTTCTTGCTCTGGAATCTGTTGTTGATTTTTTCGCAGAAGTTCCGAATCCGACACCATCACCGAAATCTTTAAGATCTCTTGTACCGATGTTTGAAGTAAGAATAATGATTGTATTTCTAAAATCGATTTTTCTTCCTAAACTGTCTGTAACGTGACCTTCATCTAAGATTTGCAGCAAAATATTGAATACATCAGGATGTGCTTTTTCAATCTCATCTAAAAGAACCACAGCATAAGGTTTTCTTCTTACCGCTTCTGTTAATTGTCCGCCTTCCTCATATCCAACGTATCCAGGAGGCGCACCTACCAATCTTGAAACGGCAAATTTCTCCATGTATTCACTCATATCGATTCTGATCAAAGATTCATCAGATTCGAAAAGTTCTCTTGCCATTACTTTAGCCAGCTCTGTTTTACCAACCCCTGTTGTTCCTAAGAAAATGAATGTGCCGATCGGACGGTTCGGATCTTTAAGACCGGCTCTGTTTCTTTGAATTGCTTTCACAACTTTTTTCACCGCATCTTCCTGACCGATTACTTTTCCGTTCAGGTTTCCATCCATTCCGGCAAGTTTATCCAGTTCGTTTTTACCGACTTTGGTAACAGGAACACCGCTCATCATAGAAACTACTTCCGCTACATTTTCTTCTGTTACGGTTTCTTTTTTCTCTTTTACATCTTTGTCCCATTTATCCTGAGCAGAATTCAGTTCCATCTGAAGCCTTTCTTCTTCATCTTTCAGTTTTCTCGCTTCCAGATAATCCTGCGCTTTTACTGCTTTTTGTTTTAATTCCTTGATCTCTTCGATTTTCTTTTCAAAATCGATGATTTCAGTAGGAACTTTCATATTTTTAATATACACTCGTGATCCCGCTTCGTCCATCGCATCAATCGCTTTGTCCGGTAGGAAACGGTCTGTAATATATCTTGATGTAAGATTTACACACGCTGCAATTGCTTCAGGTGTATAAATTACATTGTGGTGCTCTTCGTATTTATCTTTGATCTGATTTAAAATCTGAACGGTTTCGTCAATAGAAGTAGGTTCCACCATTACTTTCTGGAATCTTCTTTCTAATGCGCCGTCCTTTTCAATGTACTGACGGTATTCATCCAGAGTAGTCGCTCCGATGCATTGAATTTCACCTCTTGCCAAAGCCGGTTTGAACATATTGGAAGCATCTAAACTTCCTGTTGAGCTACCCGCACCAACAATGGTGTGAAGCTCATCAATGAATAAGATCACGTCTCTGTTCTTTTCCAGCTCCGTCATGATCGCCTTCATTCTTTCTTCAAACTGACCACGGTATTTTGTTCCGGCGACTAAACTTGCAAGATCTAAAGTGATCACTCGTTTTCCATAAAGGACTCTGGAAACTTTTTTCTGCTGAATTCTTAAAGCCAGACCTTCCGCGATGGCAGATTTACCAACTCCCGGTTCCCCGATTAGCAAAGGATTGTTTTTCTTTCTTCTTGAAAGGATCTGAGAAACTCTCTCAATTTCTTTTTCACGACCGATAACAGGATCTAATTTCCCGTCTCTTGCCAGAGAAGTTAAGTCTCTACCGAAGTTATCCAGTGTTGGTGTTTTACTTTTAGCAGAGCCTAAATTTCCTGTAGGCTTTCTCATTTGCTCAAAATCTTCTCTTTCGTCGTCGTCGTCGTAAGCACTCATTTGTGGTGCCTGTCCGGAATTTTTCAACATAGTCTGATATTCTTTTGAAACTCCTTCATAGTCGATGTCGTAAGCTCCTAATATGTTTGAAGTAGGGTCCTCATATTTGTAAAGAATGCCTAAAAGCAGATGAACGGTATTAATCTCATTGCTTTTGTATTGTCTGCATTCAAGTTCAGCACGTTTGATGGCATGATCTGCCATTTTCGTGAAAGAAATATTGGTAACCTCCTCAGAAATAGGATTTAGACTTGCTGTATTTAAAGTTTCAATTTTTCTTCTGATTTGTGTTAGATCCGCATTAAGGTTTTGAAGGATTTCTTTTGCAGAGTTTTCTGTTTTTATAATACCTAAAAGTAGATGTTCTGTATTAAGAAATTCACTTTTGAGCCTTTTCGCTTCGCTCTTGCTTTGTTTGAACACTTGGCTCAAACCTTGTGAAAACTTATAATCCATAATATATCTCATTAGAATAAAAGCAACATTGCCATTTATTCATTATCTAAATTACAAATATTTTACCAAAAAGCAATAAATGACTTTATGGCAGAAAAAATTTTATTATCTTATTGAAAATGATTAAGTTTGTCTCCCCGAAATTTTTATTCATGAATTCTGATTTTGCAAGTTATATAGGATATTCTGCATCTGTTTTTATTGTATTGAGTTTCATCTTGAAAGATGTTAGAAAAATAAGGATCGTGAATATGATCGGCTGTATCTGTTTTGTCATTTACGGAATTTTCAGCGGCATGCTTTGGCCGGTTATTATTCCAAATGGACTCATCTGTTTTATTCAAATGTATTATCTAATATTTGATAAGAAAAATTAATGAAGAAGAAAATAATAACTTCAGCATTCAGCAATCTTTATACTGATCAGAGAATAGAGAAAGTATGTAAAACTCTTTTTGACAGTGGATATAATATAGAACTAATTGGCAATGACTGGGGAGGAAACGAAAAGATGGAGCGTCCGTATCCTTTTGAGAGGATAAAAATAAAATCTAAGACTTTAAAAACGGCGTATTTTGAGTTCAATTGGAAGTTATATAAGGAATTAAAGAAAAAAGCTGACAAAAATACAATTCTTCATGCCAATGATATAGATGCGCTTCTGCCAAATTATCTTATTTCAAAAAAATTAAATATTCCTTTGGTTTTTGACAGTCATGAAATTTTTACAGAGATGCCCGCAATACAGAATAAGCTTTCGCAAAAGGTTTGGAGGATATTGGAAAAAAGCATTGTACCCAAAATTAAATTCATGATGACGGAGAGTGAAAGCTATGCCGAATGGTTTAAGGAAAAATATAAAGTAAATCCTATCGTCGTAAGAAATATTCCAAGAGAAATTATTTCTACTCCCGAAATTCCAGAAAATAATCCTAAAATAATTCTTTATCAGGGAGCTGTTAATCAATCCCGCGGAATTGATAAGGTTATTGTTGCCATGCACTCAATTGAGAATGCTGTTCTTAAAATTGCCGGTGACGGCCCTAAAAAGAAGGAGTATGAAGATCTTGTCGCGAAGGAAAAGCTTCAGCATAAAGTTTTTTTTCTTGGTAAACTGAAGCCCGAAAATCTCAGAGAAGTAACAAAAACAGCAGATACAGGATTCAGTCTTGAAGAAAATAATGGGGTGAGTTATTATTATTCTCTTCCCAATAAAGTCTGTGATTATATACAATCCAGAGTGCCGTTGGTAATGATCAATTTCCCTGAAATGCTTCGTATAAAAAAGCAGTTTGATATAGGTGAAGTTGTTACAGATCATGATCCGGAGAAAATAGCTGCGGCTTTGAATAAAGTTCTTGAAAGGGGACGCCTAAACTATAAAACTGAGCTTGAAAAAGCGGCAAAAGTATTTTGTTGGGAAAACGAAGAAACCAAAATCTTACAGCTTTTTGAAAAAGCTTCTCTTTAGATAATTCTATTAAGTTTGTCATCCTACAAGGATCTAAGCTTGATTCTTTTGAGATGGTTTATTCATATTATTTTATGTTTTTTCAGAAAGACAAATTTATTTATGTCAAATATCTGATATGGATGACTGCAATTTTAGCCCCGATTGCCGCGACATCCTTTTTTTGCATGGGGATAAGAACGGGTAAAAAAGATACAGCAGAAAGCGGGAATAGCTTCAAATAAATTCAACATCTTTTTAATTTGGCTATCTTTGCAGAAAGAAATCAGTTTACAATGACTATTAAAGAAAAACAGCAGGAAATCATCGACGAATTTGCTTTTCTTGAAGACTGGGAGCAGAAATACGAATATATTATTGATCTTGGAAAAGAGCTGAAGGGGCTTTCTGAAGACAAAAAAACGGAAGAAAACCTGATTAAAGGCTGTCAGAGTAAAGTTTGGATTGATGCTGAATTTAAGGATGGAAAGCTGTTTTTTGAGGCAGATTCGGACGGGATTTTGCCGAAAGGTATTGTTTCGCTTCTGGTAAGCATTTACAGCGGTCATTCTACACAGGAAATTCTGGATTCTGATTTCGAATTTATTGCTGAAATTGGTCTGCAGGAGTTTCTTTCGCCTTCCAGAGCCAATGGTTTGATGGCAATGACGAAGCAGATTAAATTTTACGCAGTCGCATATCAACTGAAGTCTTAATCTGTGACCCGAATTTTAGCATACCGTTTTTCTGCTTTTGGGGATGTTGCGATGACAGCTCCCGTTTTCCGTGAGTTTCTGGAACAAAATCCCGATGTAGAAATTGTGATGGTTTCCCGAAAGAATTTTGAAGCTTTATTTGCTGATATTCCGAACGTTATATTCAAAGGAGTTAACCTTGATGACTATAAAGGAATATTTGGATTGAGACGTCTTGCCAATGAATTAATTAAAGAATTTCATCCGGATCTTATTGCGAATCTTCATGATGTAATCCGCACTAAGATTCTCGACAAAATTTACAGAAGAAAGGGGCTTAAAGTATTCAAAATCAATAAGGGAAAAGAAGAAAAAGAAGATCTCACGAATGTTTGGAATTTAAATAAAACCCAATTAAAAAAAACGGTAGAACGTTATGCAGATGTTTTTCGAGAAATGGGCTTTAACGTTGAGCTTTCTCATGCATTGAGACCGATTTCCGGAGAAAAATCAGGAATAGGGTTTGCGCCTTTTGCTCAGCATCGTGGAAAAATGCTTCCTCTTGAAAAATCTTTTGAACTGGCTAAAATTTTAGCACAAAAACAGACGATTTATTTTTTCGGAGGGGGAAAGTCTGAAGCTGAAACGCTGGAACAGTGGGAGAGAGAAATCCCGAATACCTTCAGTTTAGCCGGAAAATTAAGCCTTCAGGAAGAGTTAAATAAAATTTCGACATTAGAATTAATGATCTCCATGGATTCCGCCAATATGCATCTGGCAAGTCTTATGGGAACAAGATGTGTTTCCGTGTGGGGGCAGACTCATCCTTTTGCAGGTTTTTTAGGATTCGGACAAAGAGAAGAAGATGTGGTTCAGGTGAAAGACCTTACTTGCAGACCCTGTTCTGTTTTTGGGGATAAAGAATGCTATCGCGGAGACTGGGCTTGTCTTGAGGAGTTGCATGTGCAGAAAATAGTGGAAAAGATTTTATGAACTTCCTACAAAAAAGTGGACAAATTTCCTTAGCCCTATGCTGCGATTTTAAATTTGTTAATAATAAGTTGATTAAATTCTAATCTCGTTTTATTTTTCAGATACTTATGTCTTCTGTGATTATTATAGAATCCTTCTATGTAATCAAATATTGAGAGTTCAGCCTGTTTTCTGGTTTCATATCTATTCTGATAAATAAGTTCCATTTTCAGCGTTTTAAAGAAACTTTCAGCCACAGCATTATCCCAGCAATTCCCTTTCCTGCTCATACTTCTAATAATTTGTCTGTTTTTTCCGACCATAGATACAAACTCCTTACAGGCATATTGAACCCCTCTGTCAGAATGGAAAATGAGTGAATCCGTTTTCATTAATGGGCGATTGGAAAGAGCCATTTTAAAAGCCGCCATGCTTGTGTCTTTAGCATACATGGTGGAACTCAGAGACCATCCAATTACTTTTCTATCAAATAAATCTATTACAGTAGTAAGATACAGCCAGCCTTGTTGGGTTCTTATGTAAGTGATATCCGATACCCATGCAGAATTGGGTTTCTGCACCGAAAAATTCCTGTTCAAATGATTTTCCACAACAGGATATTTATGAGATGAATCGGTAGTCACCTTAAATTTCCTTTTCAATATACTTCGTAATGAATGCTTCTGCATCAGTCTTGCTACTCGCTGTTGAGACGCTTTTATTCCCAATGATTCCAGTTCTTTAGCTATTCTGGGACTGCCATACCGACCTTTATAAAAAACATACATTTTTTTGATTTCATCACTCAGCATTTGATTATACAATGCTCTTTTTGATGGAATCCCAACAAGCCATTTATAATATGAACTTCTGCTCACTCTTAGTACTTTACACATCTTTTCAACAGGAAATATATTCGTATGAGATTCTATAAAACGATATTTTACCTGCCGCTCCTGGAAAAGATGCTTACCGCCTTTTTTAAGATTTCATGTTCTAATTTTATATCAGCAAGCTCTTTGTTCAGACGGATAATTTCCAGCTCTTCCTTACTCTTTTCCTTTATAGTAGAGCCTGCTGTTAATTTTCCTGATTTAAACTCCTTGCTCCAACGTTTGATGTTGTCTGGATTGACTCCAAGTTCTCGTCCTAAAGAAGTCATACTACAACCTCTCTCTTCTAATAATTCCAAAGCTTTAAGTTTAAATTCTAAACTGTAATTCTTCCTTCTGTTTTTCATTTCTTAAAGATAGAGCATCGGGGCTTAGCTATTATGTCCACTCAAAGATAGTAACTCCAGTTTCATAAAATACACTGTTTTGTCCTAAAGAGCTGTCAAAGTCTCTGCTTAAAACATAATTTAATCTCTGTATCATAATCATTTGAATTTATTATGAGCCAAATGTAAATACAGGCAACGACAAAACTTGTCGCATTAAAATTTGTTTTAAATTTATTATGGATAATTATATATTGAGAACTCTGGTTTATCCAGAATGTGTTAACATCTTTTTTCTATTGAAAAAATTATGTTTTATCTAAATTCTGAATTTCATTAAGGATTTTCAAAAAGAAATTATTTAATTCCAGATGTAAATTAAAAATACTATCCCCAGTTGTAAATATCCTCTTAGGGTCTAAATCTTGAAAAACTTGTATTTGTGTAAATGGGTTTTCATCTTTGTGAGCAATAATATTTGTTCTGATTTCTTTCAAATATCTTTCCTCATCTTTCAAGGCTTGTATTTTAATTTTAAGTTGTTTAAGTTCTTCATCTATTGAATTATCATTTATTTGTTTCAGAATTTCGGATCAAGCGCAAAACTTGGGGGGGATGTTAAGTAGTTTTATCTTTGCCTAATGCTAATCGAACAAGAACTTCTTAAATTGTTACTTCCTGAATTTTTAGTTGAACACTTTGATATCCTCAAAGCAGAAACACATGATGCAGAACTTCATCTTTATTTTGAAGAAAAAAGCAGTATTCCTCATGAATTTAAAGAAAGACAGCTGGAATCGAAGGGCTTTTTACCTGAAATCATTATAGATGATTATCCATTACGGGGTAAAATCGTAAAACTTCATGTGAAAAGAAGAAGATGGACTGATAAATCCTCTGGTGAAATCCTTCAAAGAGACTGGCAGCTGGTAGCGAAAGGAACACGCATGACAAAGGATTTAGCAGGCTTCTTAAAAAAAATTAGCCGACACTAAAGCTCTTCCCCTAAAAGTCATAGCAGAATTTTTCGGGATCAAAGGCAAGACCTTTCAGAGGCAATACAAGAATAAACTCAGCGAGTATCATAGCTGGGAACAGAAACGACACGCAGAAGACTGGATCATTTACCCTGAAAATCTCTCATCATCTTTATCCTTAGATGAAGTGGCACTCTCTGACGGAGAACTCTACACGGTGCTTACCTCCAAGACTGCACGAGGCAGGAAAGGAAGCATTGTTGCCATCATAAAAGGTACCCGGAGTGATTTTGTCATCACGCATCTTTTAAAAATCAGCAGAAAACTTCGGATCAAGGTAAATGAAATTACTTTGGATATGGCGGGTTCCATGAAGCGTATTGCCCAACGCTGCTTCCCTGGTGCAACACCGGTAATTGACCGCCTTCATGTTCAGAAGCTGGCTACAGAAGCCCTTCAGGAAATCAGGATCAGACATCGTTGGGATGCTATTGAAATGGAAAATACGGTAACGCAAGGACTGGAGGAAGAAAAAACTCAGGTATAGAAATATTTGAAAACGGTGATTTACGCAAACAGCTTTTAGCAAGAAGCCGGTATTTGCTTTATAAAAGCCGTGAAAAATGGACAATTTCCCAAAAACAGAGAGCTGTTATTCTTTTTGCTCAGTATCCCGATCTGGAGAAAGCATATCAATTGACCGATGGACTGCGAAAGATTTATAATCAGAATATTCCAAAATCATTGGCGATGACTAAACTGGCGCATTGGTTCAAAGAGGTGGAAGAAGCAGATTTTAAATCTTTTTCTACCTTAAGAAAAACAATAATGAATCATTACAGGGATATTTCAATGCCGCTGCGGAATCCTTCAATGCCAAAATCAAAAACTTTAGATTACAGCTTCGTGGAGTAAAAGACAGAACTTTCTTTCTATTCAGATTAGCTAAACTTTTTGCATAGCCCCCAACTTTTGCGATTGATCCATGAATAGGAGATAAGTATATAAAACAAAAAAATCTCCCTTAAAAAAGAGAGATTTCTGTGGGTCCTGAGGGATTCGAACCCCCGACCCTCTGGGTGTAAACCAGATGCTCTGAACCAACTGAGCTAAGAACCCGAATTTTTTTGAAAGGTTTCGTTTCCTTTTCTGTGGGTCCTGAGGGATTCGAACCCCCGACCCTCTGGGTGTAAACCAGATGCTCTGAACCAACTGAGCTAAGAACCCTCTTTATCGTTGTTTCCTCGATTAGAGTGGTGCAAATATACGACTTATTTAGAAATCTCCAAATTTTTTTCTAAAAATTCTCCCACTACAAAGTTGCTTCCGCCGATAAAAATCATTTCTTCATTTGTACATTGCTCTTTTGCAGAAAGATACGCCTGCTGTACAGAATCGAAAATTTTGTAAAAAATTTTCGCGTCGACCAGTAAATTTTCGTAATCTTCAGGGTATCTTCCGCGATGGATGGCTGGTTTTGCAAAATAAAACTGAGAGTTATCAGGTAAAATTTTCATGACTTCATCTATTTTTTTATCATTCACAAAGCCTAAAATAATATGTTTATGCTTATCGATGGAATTTAATTGTGAAAAAACATATTCCAGACCTGCCTGATTATGCCCTGTATCGCAAATGGTAAGCGGATTTTCTGAAAACTGGAACCATCGTCCGATAAATCCTGTATTCTGATGAACGTGTAAAAGTCCTTTTTCAATATTTTCATCCGAGATGGTATAATTTAGTTTTTTTAATTCTTCAATTAAACATACAACCACTTTGATGTTTTTTTCCTGATAATATCCTTCGAGATCAGATTTTAACACTGTTTTTATCACAGCAGCATCAATAAAAGGGGCATTTTCTTTATCCGCTTTATTTTTAATGATATTTTTTACGACTTCATTTTCATCACCGGAAATAATCGGAATCCGGGGTTTTACAATTCCTGCTTTTTCTCCTGCAATTTCTTCAATGGTATCTCCTAAAATATTCTGATGATCTAGCTGAACATTCGTAATGGCCGCCACCAAAGGATTGATAATATTGGTTGAATCCAGTCTGCCGCCTAAGCCCACTTCAATAATCGCAATATCTACATTTTGCTGATGAAAATATTCAAAAGCCATAATGGTGGTAAACTCAAAAAAAGAAGGCTGAATATCTTCAGGAAGATTTTTCAGTTTCTGAATAAAATGATAAACAAATTCTTTGTCACAATTATTACCGTTTACCTTAATCCGTTCTGTAAAATCGATCAGGTGAGGAGAGTTGTACAGTCCTGTTTTATATCCCGATTCCTGTAGCACTGAAGCCAGCATATTGCTGGAAGATCCTTTCCCATTGGTTCCGCCAATGTGAACACATTTTATCTTTTCCTGAGGATTCCCGAAAAAATCGCAAAGTTTTATGATATTGTCCAATCCCGGCTTGTATGCTTTCTGCCCGTCTATCTGATAATTAGGAGCCTGTACGAACAACCATTCTACCGCTTCCTGATATTGTTCATTTGTCATAATGCAAAATTCTCAAAAGTTTTTTAAAAAGAAATATTAAAACTGTAACTTTTTTATATTTACTTCGTCTAATAGGGAAAAATATATAGAGTATGAAAAAGGTTTTGACTATTATTTTGGGATTATCTTGTCTGGCAGTCAATGCCCAGAAAAAATGGTCTTTGAGAGAATGTGTGGATTATGCAACCAAACATAATCTTCAGGTGATCCAAAATGAATATTCGAAACAGTCTCAGGATCTGAATCTGAAAATTGCCAAGAAAAACTATCTTCCGTCTGTTTCCGGTTCTGTGGGGAATACGGTGAGTTTCGGGCAGACCTCTTTCGGGACGGGAAGTTTAAGAAACGACAGATTCAGTAACAGTGCAAATCTGGGAGCAGATATTTTGGTATACAATAACGGCAGACTTGAAAAAACAATCAGAAAAACAGAATTCGATGTAGAAGCAAGTCAGTATGATATTGAAACCATTAAAAATGATATTTCTCTTCAGATTGCACAGCAGTATTTAACAACCTTACTGAATAAAGAAATTGTAAAAATTTCTCAGGCGGCTGTTGAAAATGCTCAGAAACAATATGACAGATCAAAAATTACTACAGAAATAGGCACAACGGCACAAACGGTTTTAGCGGAAGCAGAGGCAGGACTGGCAAGAGAAAAACAAAACCTGAAGACCGCTGAAATTAATGTGGGAAGAAGTTTATTTGCTTTAGCACAGCTTTTACAGCTTCAGGAATATAAAGATTTTGATGTGGAAGATGTAAATGTTCCGGATCAGTTGGCTCCGCAGTTAAAATCTGTAGATGAGGTTTTAACAACAGCTTACGAGACTCAGCCGCAGGTAAAAGCAGCGGAGAGCAGGATAAAAGCATCGCAGGCGCAGACCGAAGTTTCCAAAACGGCTTTCTGGCCTACTGTTACGGCAAGTGCAGGAATCGGCTCTTTCTACAATAACCTTTTAAATACAGATAATGTAGGTTCCGCTCTTTTCTATGTAAAAGAACAGGGATTCTTTTCTCAATATAAAGACAATTTCGGACAACAGGCTGCTCTTTCTGTCAATATCCCTATTTTCAATAAAGGAATTACAAAACTTCAGGTAGAACAGTCTAAACTAAATGAAAGTCTGGCAAAAGTAACTTTAGAACAGCAGAAACAGACCGTAAGACAGAATGTTCAGAAAGCGCAGTTTGATGTGGATGCCAATTATGAAATCTATCTGTCATCACTTCAGGCAGAGAAAAGCACCAAACTTGCATTGGAGTTTGCAGATAAAAGTTATGCAGCGGGAAGATCTACCATTTATGATGTAAATATTGCAAGAAATAATTATGCTAACGCACAGGGTTCTGTAGCTCAGGCAAAATATAATTATGTTTTCAGTCTTAAATTGTTGAATTTCTATGCCGGAATTCCATTAAGTTTGTAAAATGTCTATTCAGTCATTAGAAAAATATTTACCGCAAAATACGCTTCAATATTTAAAAATCTGGTTTGCAGACTATTATGTTCATATAAAAGTTACACGCAACAGGAATTCCAAACTGGGAGATTATCGTAAACTTCCGGATCATTCTCATGAGATTACGATCAATTCCACTTTGGCTCCGCAATTATTTTTCTTTGTGTTAACCCATGAGTTGGCGCATCTTATTGCCTTTGAAAAATATGGCAGAAGAATTTCTCCTCACGGAAACGAATGGAAAGAAACTTTCCGGCAGATGCTTTTGCAGAGTCTTGAGGTATATGAAGAAAATTTAAGACCAGTCATTGTTAAATTTTCGAAATCTCCGAAAGCCAATTTTATGGCAAGTCCGGAGCTGGTAAAATATTTTCACATTGAGAAACAGGACGATACGCTTGTGTTTATTGAAACGCTTCAAAAAGGAGATCTTTTTATTTACCGGAACGAAAAGTACCTCTTAGAAGGTCTAATTAAAAAAAACTATCTTTGTAAAAACTTGGCTACAGGAAGAAAGTATTCTTTCAAACCATTGGCAAGGGTAGAAAAATACACATAAGAATGTCAAAATCAAACAGATATTGCGTCATTATGGCAGGTGGAATCGGAAGCAGATTCTGGCCTATGAGTACGCAGAAATTTCCGAAACAGTTTCAGGATATTTTAGGAGTGGGACGCACCATGATTCAGCAGACCTATGACAGGATCAGCAGAATTATTCCTAATGAAAATATATTTGTGATTACGAATAAAGAATATGTAGAGCTTTCGCATCAGCAGTTGCCGGAAGTTCCGCAGGAAAATATTGTAGGCGAACCTTTGCTTAAAAATACGGCTCCGTGTAATCTTTACATGGCGAATAAAATCGCTGAAACAGATCCCGATGCAACCATGATCGTGCTTCCTGCAGATCATTTAATTTTAAAAGAAGAAACTTTTCTGAAAAAAGTAGAACTGGCTTTTGAAATTGCTGCAAAGAACGAATATCTGGTAACGTTGGGAATTACACCTACAAGACCCGACACAGGATACGGTTATATTCAGTTTGTGGATAAGCACGATTCAGATTATTATAAAGTAAAGACCTTTACGGAAAAGCCGATTCTTGAAATTGCTAAAAGCTTTCTGGAAAGCGGTGATTTCCTTTGGAATGCAGGCATTTTTATCTGGAACGTAAAAAGCATCCATCATGCTTTTGAAATGTATCTTCCGGAAATGACGCAGCATTTTATGGCTTGCGAATACAATGCAGACAGTGAAAAAAGCTGTATTGAACTGATTTATCCTAAAGTCCAGAAAATTTCTATTGATAACGGGATTTTAGAAAAAGCACAGAACGTTTATGTAATTCCGGCAGATTTGGGCTGGAGCGATCTGGGAACATGGACTTCCGTTTATGAAAATGCAGACAAGGATGAGAATCTGAATGCCGTAAAATCTAAACAGCCGATTCTTACCTACAATGCAAAAGGAAATGTAATCCGTATGAAAAATAACAATAAAGCAGTGGTTATCGACGGATTGGAAAATTACATCATTGTAGATACCGATAAGGCTCTTTTAATCTGCCCGAGAGATCACGATCAGCTGATAAAAGACTATGTTTTAGACCTTAAAAACCTGAAGAAAGGAGATAAATTCATGTAAAATAATTTTCTTTTTTCCTCGTTCTATAACTATGATAACATTGATAAGAAAATTCTGGGTATTCGGTTTTTTGTTTTTGGGAATATTTTCTTACGCACAGGAAAAGAAGCATTTTTCTAATGTTTCCAGTATTTTACAGAACATTATTCCGAATGTTAAAGCCTCTTCCTGGCTGCTGATTCACAGCAGTTATGGGAAAGAACGTATTTTGAAACAATCCGGAGCGGCGATAGATTATGTTTCACAGACATCAGGATTCAATATCGGAATTGCGGAAGAAAATGAATTTTATTTCATCGTCTATGTATCCGGAGGAAAAACAGAATATGTTACCACTCTTGAAGGGCTTAAAAACTTTGTGGGAAAACCTGATGACATTCAGGATGCTGCCATTTCTGCAGCTACAGACGGTTATATTATCGATGAAGAATTCAGAGATATTGCGGCGAATTATTACGAAGATAAATCCAATTATTATCTGAATTTAGGAAAGTTGACTTCTACAGAATGTCCTTATCAGAAAAAATATTTTACTTTAACCATCAGTAAATCAACAGGAATAATTACGGAAGCGAAAGATAATGGTTCGTATATTGAGCTTTATAATAAAAAATGCACCAATAACCCAAGATTGCTGAAGATCGAGAAAAAAGAAGAACCGAAAGATGAGCCTAAAAAGAAACCCGCAAGATCCACAAAACGAAAATAATTCTTACGAAACAGAACGTCTGATTCTTCGTCCGATGTCTCTGGAAGATACAGCATTTATTCTGGATCTTTACAACCGTCCGAAATTCATTCAGTTTATCGGAGATCGTAATTTGAAGACACTTTCTGACGCAGAAGATTATATCAGAAACCGTTTTCTTCCTCAGATGGAAAGATTGGGCTATGGAAATTATTTAATGCTTACAAAGGATGGGAATCATAAAATCGGAGGAGTTGGAATTTTCGAAAGGGAAGGATTGGATGTTGTGGATATCGGCTTTTCGCTTTTAGATGAGTTTGAAGGAAAAGGGTACGCTTATGAAGCCGCTTTAAAGATAAAATCAGTCGGAATGCAGGATTTCGGATTGAAAAAGATTTCTGCCATTACAACAAAAGACAACTTTTTTTCTCAGAAATTAATTGAAAAACTGGGGTTGAAATTCCAAAAATATGTCACCATTCCCAACGATCCGGAGGAACTGATGTATTACGAAACAGATTAGGATAGTTTTTACTTTAGACAACTTCTTTATTTAACCGCAAAAGCCACAAAAAAGATTCAACAGCTTCTAAAGATCTCTGATTTTTATTCTTTTGAGCCTTTTGCGGTTAAATTAGAAATATTATTTAAAAGCTATTTCAAAATCTGTGCAGCGTGATCTTTTGTTTTTACCTTATCGATAACTTCTGTACAGATTCCGTTTTCATCAAAAACAAAAGTGGTTCTTACAATTCCCATGAATTCTTTTCCCATAAACTTTTTCAGTTGCCAGACGCTAAATTTTTCAATAATATCACGCGTTTCATCGGCAATGATATCAAAAGGAAATTCAAATTTTTCACTGAATTTTTTCTGATTTTTTACAGGATCTGCACTTACCCCCAACAATTCAAATCCCTGTTTCTTCAGGTCAGCGTAATTGTCTCTCAGATTGCATGCTTCAGCAGTACAGCCGGGCGTATTGGCTTTCGGATAGAAAAAGACAACAAGCTTTTTACCGATCAGATTTTCAGAATGTACCGTTTCGCCATCCTGATTGGTTCCTTCAAATTGAGGTAATTTATCTCCGACTTTCAACATAATGATTTATTTTTGTTCAAATTTAATGCTTCCATGACAAAAAAGCAAAGAGCCGAACTCGTACAGACCGAATTAGAAAAATTATATCCCGAAGTTCCCATTCCGCTGGATCATACCGATCCTTATACGTTAATGGTTGCTGTTGCGCTTTCTGCACAGACAACCGATAAGAAGGTGAATCAGGTAACGCCCGAACTTTTCAGCGTAGCCGGAACTCCACAGAGAATGGCAAAACTGGAGGAATATCAGATTAAAGAATTAATCAAAGAAATAGGACTAGCCAATACCAAAGCCAAAAACCTCAAAAGAATGGCAGAACTTCTTCTGGAAAGACATAATGGAGTAGTGCCGCAAACCTATGAAGAACTCGAAGCGCTTCCCGGAGTTGGACATAAAACCGCATCCGTGGTGATGAGTCAGGGCTTTGGATTTCCTGCTTTTCCGGTAGATACCCACATTCACCGATTAATGATACAATGGAAGCTCACTTCCGGAAAAAACGTAGTAGAAACCGAAAAAGACGCCAAAAAACTCTGGAAAGAAGAAGTGTGGAATAAACTCCATCTTCAGATTATTTTCTACGGAAGAGAATATTCTCCCGCGCGAGGAAACGGAGCCAAAGATTTCATCACCAAAATGCTGTTCGAGAAATAAAAGTCTTTTCCGAAGCCTGAATTCCCCTCCTTTGGAGGGGTGGCGAAAATTCGGAAGAATTTTTGACGGGGTGGTTAAATAGATGAAGAAGCAAATCAATCCAACAATCTTTGGTGATAATTGATCTGTCCCAGATGATAATTTAAATGCCCGAAAAGATGGATCAGGAAATATTCTGTCGTCATTCCATAACCCAAAGGTTCAAGCGGATATGGTTTCTGGAGGTCTTCATCAGATAGCCTTTCAAGCGTAATCGTCACCGTTTCGATCGTCTTTTCAATCTGTTGAATCAATTCCATTCTCGGAATATCTTTTAATGAGAATTCAAGCTCCCTGTTTCTTACATATCCGGAATTTCCCAAAACAGCTCCCACAAAATGACTGAGATTTCCCACAATATGCAACGTTAAATTTCCTGCCGAATTTGAAATGTTTGTCTCTGTTTTCCAGAGATTTGTTTCATTCTTATAAGATTTAATCTCCTGTTTCAGTTTATTTAAATCCCTTAGGAATAGCGATTTTAGACTTTCTGTCATTATTTTTCGTATTTAATTTTTGTTCTAAAATATCCTTTGAAATTTTTAGTAACCAGAGAATCCAGTTTCGTCTCATAGTCGATAAACCCATAAATACTGTCGCTTTTTTGAAAGATGTACTTATTGAGAACCAATTTCTGATAAACCGGATAAGAATTGATAAATTTAATCTCACCTTTTAAGGCTTTAGGGTCAATATCTTGAATTAAAAACTGATCATTAAAAACCTTTACCAAAACTCCGTTTCCAAAATATCCGTTGTAATTGTTAAGCCAAATATTGATGGTGTCTCCTTTGTATTCAGTTTTGCATTTATAATCGCTGAACTGAAAAAATCTGTATTGCTTTCTTCGAGGATATAAAAAGCTTTCATAATAACCATCTTCTTGTACAATATGAGCGGTTCTTGTTAGACTTTCAACTTTTTCACTGTTAAATAATTTAAGCTCAGGATATTTTGATAGAATTTTGAATGTATCATTTTTACTTAAATTTTCATCAACAGTAATTTTTTTAGGTTGCGAGATTTCCCTGTTTTCCTTTTTGCAGCTTAAAAAACAAAATCCAAAAATGAAAGTGATAAAAAAGAGAAGTGCTTTTATCATGTTCTGTTTTAAAACATAAAGCTAAACAAAAAAGCCACAAAAATTAATTTGTGACTTCAGTTTTAATGAGGAATTTCTTCTGTCAGAATTTCGTTTCCGGCTTTATCGTAGTAAATGCAGGTAAATTGATCCAGATCTACAATCCATTTTTCAATTCCCGTTTCAGCACAGTCTTCGCAAAATTTCATATAATCCGTTTCTCCTCTCTGATGATTTTTAAGCTGCTGAATAAACTTTTCCTGGTCAGAATGATCAGCGATTGCTAAATCTTTATATTGAGACTCTGATATTGTCTTAAAATGATTTTCTCCAAAATATTCGGTATGGCTGTCTTTTACCCATGTTTCAAAAGATTTCACGCCTAATTCCTTAATTTCTTTGATGTAATTTGGAAAATCTGCTCCAGTTTTTACTTTGCCGTGAGCAGATTCAATTTGTTCTACTGTAAACATCTTTTTTCGTTGTATTTTTTTTTATTCGATTTTAATTACAAAGGCGCAAATTTTAAGTTTTTTAAACTCATTTTAAATTTAACTTCAAAAGAGACAAAAGACATTATTGGATTTATTTAAAGTATTTCAAAAGCCTTCAAAGAGAAAAAATCTTTGATTTTTTTAACTTATGTGCTCTTTCTTTCCATTTAAGGATTAAGCTTAAACAGCTAAAGTGTTACAATCTTTTGCATTTTTTGTGGTGAAAAAGTTTAGACAAATTTTACATTTAAAAAATAAAAATCAATGAAAAACTTTGCGTTTTTTGGATACCTGCAAAAATTATTTCTGTTTTTTTGCCCAAAGTTCCATTTTCCTGTTCAGAACATCCAAAGGAAGGCAACCCTGGCTCAAAACTTCATCATGGAATTTGGCTAAATTAAATTTACTTCCCAGTTCTTTCTGATATTTTTCTCTCAGCTCACGAATTCTCAGCGAACCGATTTTGTAGCCTAAAGCCTGTCCCGGCATTGCCATATATCGCTCCACTTCGGCTGTTGCTCCGGCTTCGTCATAAGAAATATTGCTTAGAAAATATTTGATTGCCTGTTCTCTGGTCATTTTTCCCGTGTGAAGACCCGTGTCTACTACCAGTCTTACTGCTCTTAGCATTTGGTCGCTCAGGTAGCCCATCTTCTGATAAGGATCTGTGTACAGCCCGAATTCAGGCCCTAAAGTTTCGCAGTAATGCGCCCATCCTTCACCATAAGCTCCGAACCATCCAAATCTCATAAATTTTGGCAGTTTGGTATTTTCCTGCTGCAAAGAAACCTGATAATGATGTCCCGGAATCGCCTCATGTAAGAACAAAGATTCCATTCCTGATGTCACATTAAATTTTGAAGGATCGGGAAGCGGAACATAGAAAATCCCGGGTCTTTTTCCGTCAGGAGTTCCCTGTATATATTCTGCGCTTGCACTTGCTTCCCTGAATTTTTCTGTCTGTCTGATCTCAAATCCCGTTTTCGGCGTTACGGAGAACATGGTTTTCAGCTTTGGAGTGATCTTCGTTAAAATTCCGTTGAATGCAGCCAAAACTTCATTTGAAGTCTTGTAAGGCATTGCTTTCGGATCTGTTTTTACATAATTGATGAATTCTTCCAGTGTACCCGTAAAACCAACCTGCTGTTTTACTTTTTCCATTTCAGCGCGGAGCATGGCAACCTGCTGAAGTCCAATCTTATTAATTTCTTCAGGTGTTTTATCCGTTGTGGTCCAGCTTTTTGCATAATATTGATAAATTTCCTTTCCGTTAGGTAAGCTGTTGTAGCCGTCTGTTAATCTTGCTTTTGGTAAATATTCTTTTTCTAAAAAGTCACCCATTTTAGTATAAGCGGGAATAATTTTCTGCACGATGGCATCCTTGTAAAGCTTAGAGAATTTTTCTTTCTGCTCGTCTGTGAAATTTTTCGGAAACTTTCTGATCGGTCCGTAAAAAATGTTTTTATCCGGATCGGCAGACGTAATTTCTTCGGCTCTCATCTGTGGAATCATCTTTACTACCAGTTTTTTAGGCAAAACCATTTTATTGTTAATTCCTTCACGGAAATTATCGGTCGCTGCATTCATCCATTCCGGAAATTTTTCCATTCTTTTCAGCCAGTCGGTATAATCTTTCTCTGTTTTAAAAGGCTGGCTTCCTTCTCCGCTTCCATACAAAGGAAAATTAAGCGGCAGGCCGCCAAATTGTGTAAAAGGAATATATTCCGGATGGTAATTATAGTTTTCAATTTTATCTTTTAACGTAAAATTCAGTACATCATAAACTACCTTATCTTCGTCTGAAAGATTTTTATAATCCACGTTTTCCAGTTGCTTTTCTACAGAACGGTAAAAAGCGACTTCTCCGGAGATGAAATCTTTATCGATGTTAATAGGAAGCTGATCGTTATAACGCAAATCTCCCTGCGAAGTCGCATCCAGAGGATATAATTTCAAATACTGTTCATAATAATTGGAAGCAATAGAATCCAGATTGGATGGTGTTACTTTTGTTAAAGGCGAATCGGATTTTTTGCATGAACCTAAACTGATGATCAGACCTAATCCTAAAATACTTTTTGATATGATGTTTTTCATTCCGGAATCTTTAGAGAACAAAAATAAATATAATATCAACGTAAATTTTCAATCAACTAAAATTAAGATTATAAACAAGAAAATTATTTGTTTTTAATTTATTTTAATGAAAATATTTACCTCAAATCACATCTTACGCATAAAATAATATTGATAATTGTGTTTTTTTAATTTAAAGTTAGATGATTTGGTAAAAATGTGTTATTGATTGCTTAATTACTTTAAAAATTTATATATAATTAGTATATGTGTAAAAAAAAATAATTATTCGTATGATATGTTTTGTGTTATTAGTTTTTTTCTATATTAGCGATTAATTAAATAATAAGTAAAAGTGTTGTGAATTATTTTAATTATTGTTTAATTTAATGTGAAAATATAATTTTAATTGATATGACTAAAAAACTACTTAACCTGGCAATTGCTTTCTCAAGCATTTCGGCTTTTTATGCCCAAGTTGGAATAAATTCAACTTCGCCAAACACAACCTTTGACATTGTTTCTAAAACCAATGGTGTAAGACCGGAGGGTATCTTAATTCCAAGATTAACAGGAGATCAGATTAAAAATATGGAGCCTCTTCTGGGGAGTTCTCAAAATTCTATGATGATTTACGCAACGAGTGCAGCAACCAGTCTTACGGCAAGTACCGTAGATCTTACAGCTCCGGGATTTTATTATTATAATTTCGGATTGGCAAAATGGGTTGCTATTAATAATTTCGGGACGGCTGCAAAAACTCCGATTTCAGGACTTATCGACGGAACAGAGAATAATTCGATAGACAGTAAGAATTTCGCACAAAGTTGGGATTGGACCACAGCAAGTACACAGACTCCTCTTACTTTAAGAGCAAATGCTTTAACTACAGGAACTTTACTGGATATTACTTCTACAAGTACAGCCTTAAATTCAACAAATGGATTGGTGAGAATTATCAATAATGCAGCACCTTCTAATGCAACAGGTATTTTTGCGAGGTTTCAGCCAAGTAATGTTGCAGGAAGTGGAATGTCTCTTCTTAATAATGGAAATTCAGGATTCGGAACAACAGCTCCTTCTGCAAAAGTTCACATTTTGGAATCAGGAACAACCAATCAGCCTGGCGCAATCATAAGTCAGTCGAGTAGTGCTGCGGATACGGGAAGTTTATCCAGCACAGGATCGAAAGGGATGTATATTGATATGAGTTCTGCTACTTTGGACAGGGCATTGGTAATTAATCAAAATGGAACAGCGACAAATTCCCGGGGATTAAATGTTGTAATGGCTGCAACTAATCCGTCATTAGGAGCCTTTATTAATCATAATGGAACAGGGGAAGGTTTGAGAATACAGAATACAAATACAGCAACCACAAGTAATGGGATTTTAGTTATTCACAGTGGAAACTCTACAGGAAATGGAGTAAGAGTACAAATGGATGGTACTACTTCTACTGGAGGCGGTTTTAGTGTGCTTTCAGCAGGAACGGCTTCCGGAGTATTTACTACTACTACAGCAACATCTACGGATGCAACCGCAGATGTTTCTACAAGAAGAGCAGGAGTTTGGGGGAATAGAGTTTTAGGAAGTGCTGCTGCAAGCAATTCAGGAAGTGGCTATTCAGGACCAAGTTCTGCCGCAACCACTTTAGCACATACTACTCTTTACGGGTCAATGGGGAATGCGGAACCTACAGCTTCTACAGATGCCTACATTTTTGGTGTTTTGGGAGAAGTTCTTTCTGTTTCAAGTGCAGCAGCAGTTGACAGATCCGGTGGAGTATTGGGGAATTCACAGGTTGCAGGGACTTTTGGAATTTTAGGATACAGAACATCTGCTTCTGCGAATGCAGGAGTGTATGGAAATGCCGCAATGTCTACAGGAACAGGTAGATCTGCGTTGGGTTCTGAGGCAGCAGGATTTGGGGTAATGGGAGTAGGAGATCTTATGGGAGCTGCTTTTAGGGGTAATGTTTACGGGATTAACGCAAGTGGAAGCCGTTACGGGATGTATGTGGACGGTGCCACGTATACGAATAATGTAATTGCTAATGTAAGTACTGTAGACGGAAGCACAGAAAGAGTTACAACGTATGTTCCTACATCAACCACTGCAGACATTTATACACGAGGAACCGCAACTCTTGATGCGAGCGGAAGGGTAAGTGTTTCTTTTGACAGAAAATTCTCTGATCTGGTTGCGGAAAATTCTGTAGTGGTAACCATTACTCCGATCGGGAAAAGCTCTCAGATCTATCTTGAGCAGGAGCCTACAAAAACAGGATTCAGTGCCAAAACGGATGATAGCAATGCTGTAAAATTCTCATACATTGCTGTAGGAACGAGAAAAGGTCTTGAAAATGTTGCAGTTCCGAAAGAAATTCTTTCAAAGGATTATGACGAAAATATGACTGCCGTACTTCATAATGAAGCAGATACTTCCTCAAAAGGAAAACCGGTTCACTGGAATGGTTCTGAACTGAAATTTGAAAAATCTGCAAATGCACCAAGCAATGCAAGATTAAATACGGCTCAGCTTAAAGCCGAAAAAATTGAATAACTTATTTTAATAATTAAAATTTTTTAAAAGTGTCGTTATCATATAGCGGCACTTTTTTATAAGTTTAAAATTTTAGAGGCTTGTTATATTAATTTAAAAGAGATTTTTTAAAAATACTTTTCAAAAAATTTTTCACGTTCAATCTATTTTTTATCTTTGTTGAAAACGTTTAACAATCATATTATTACCGCTCTTTTTTTTAAGAAATAATGAAAGGGATTTTAAAAATTTACCATCCGGACGAAACGCTAAAGTACAATATCAGAAATACTTATTGCAAGGCGGTTTACAGCAACCAACAACATTTTCTGGAAGTTGAAATTATTACGGATGACAGTCTGGATCATGTAGAGGATGATTCATTACAGTACAACTTTCCGCAGCTTTCTCTTGAAGTGTTCGATTTCCCTATCGATTCCGCGGAAATAGAAGGAAAAACCATTACGATTAATGATTCTGATGAAGATACATATACCGAAGTAGATCTTTTCGATGACGAGGAAGCCTTTATTTATGATAATGAGCTTCAGTTTGAGAAAAATGAAGAAGGAGAACTTCAGGTAATCTGGAAAGGAACGATTGATGATTTCTACACAGGATCAGACACGCCGATTCCTTTCAGGCTAAAATGTGAATTCAAGCAGGAAGAAATTGAGGTAGACGAAGATTAATCATCTTTATTTGTCCCCATTTTTATATCAGATTTCTTTTCAAATCATTTTTGGAAAGAAATTTGCTGTTTATGAAAATAACAAACTTTAAGTTGTTTTTAAGCAATTTTTAAGAGTTCAATTCATAATATTCCATTACTTTTGTCGTTACAACTTTTATAAAAATACACTTTAATGCTGTTAACGGAACTTACTCAGATTTTATTTGCCCAGGTTGCTGCACCTTCAGTAGCGGCAGACGATTTAGAATTCTCATTTTGGAAAATCATGTTCCACGGAGGAGCTTTCGCTAAAATAGTGATGGTAACCGTGTTGTTGCTCGGTGTATTTTCCGTATATCTTTTCTTTGAGCGCTTTTTCTTTATTAAAAGATTAACCTCAAAAACAGATGCCAATTTTATGGATAATATCGAAGATTTTATCAGAGATGGTAAAATAGAGTCTGCGGCAGATTACTGTAAAAGACAAAATTCTCCGGAAGGCAGAATTTTAGAAAAAGGAATTTCAAGACTGGGGCGCCCTGTTTCGGATATCGTAAGTGCGATGGAATCTCAGGCTCAGGTTGAGGTTGCCAACATGGAAAAAAATCTGAATCTTTTGGCGGTGGTTCCAAGTATAGCTCCGATGTTGGGGTTATTGGGAACGGTAATCGGAATGATTATCGCATTCTTCAATTTGTCTCATGCAACGGGTTCTTTCTCTCCGAAAACTTTGTCTGAAGGTATTTATACTGCATTGGGACAAACAGCAGTAGGTCTTGCTGTAGCAATTCCGGCAAACTTTTTTTACAATTTATTATTAACAAGAATTGATAAATTTGTTTTGAAGGCGCAAAACATGTCCGGAGAATTTTTAGACCTTATCAATAAACCGTTATAATTTTTTCTTATGAAACCGAAAGGTTCCATCTGACAAACATAAAATCAGAATCAACAGATGAAAATTCAGAGAAGAAATAAAGCAAACCCGGAATTCAGTTTGGCAGCGATGACAGATGTTATCTTGCTGATGCTGATCTTCTTTATGGTAACTTCTTCGGCAGCCAACCAAAGTGCGATCGATGTAAAATTGCCGAAAGCAGATACCGCAGCAGACAATATTCCGAATCCTTTAGTGGTGAGCGTAAAACCGGATGGGTCTTATTTTGCAGACGATAATCCTGTGAACAAGGGAGAATTGGAACAGACCATTGTCAATAAATTAACAGGTCAGGCGAATAAATCTTTCACCATAAGAGCAGACGAAAATACCCTCCATAAAGACGTGGTTTTTGTAATGGAAATTGCCGAGAAACATAAATTCAATATTGCCATTGCAACCGTTAAAGATAAATAACTCTTCGAAGTAAGGAGCATTTTAAAATGAGAAGCCATATAATCAGTAAAGATGAGCAAAACAGAGACAGGATAAAAAGCGCAGTGCTTTCTATTCTCATTTGGTCTGCCATTCTTTTATTTGTTTTTCTGTATAAACTGAAACCGGAACTCGATGAACAGCCAGAAGTTATTACAACCATGTTGGTAAATTTTGGAGATAACAGAAACGGAAACGGGGTAGAAGAACCGGCGGATCAGCCGGGAAGCCTTGCTGCTGCGACAGAAGAAGTCGCTTCTGAACCTGCAGAAACCGCTGTTCCTGAAACCAAGACGGTTATCCAGCCGGATCCGCAGCCTGAAACCAAAAAAACAGAAGCGAAAGATAAGGTCATAACCGGAAACAATGCTAAAACTTCGGTTCCAAAAAAAGAAGAATCCAAAGCAGAAACTAAAAAGACTTCCACAGGTACCTCTGCAACCAAAAACACTAAAAAATCAGGAGCTACAACCGCAAATTCCAAGACTGGAAATGGTGACGGAAAAGGAAACGCAGCCATTGGAAATCTGATCAGAGGACGCGGAACGAAAGCAGGAAGCCAAGGCGATGGAAACGGAATCGGAAATGCAGGAGATCCTTTAGGGGGTGATGGAAATGGTGACAGTAAAGTCGGAATCGACAGAAAACTGGTAGGATTTATTCCCGGAACGATGGGAAGAGGTGGATCACAGCCCGCGAATAGCTGTACAGCGAGCGGAACGATTACCATTGCTTACACTGTAGATAAAGCAGGAAACGTTGTTTCGGCGAGAAGATCGGGGGGAACTTCTGATCCCTGCATCAGTTCGAATGCGATATCGTGGGTTAAGAAATATGTAAAAGCAGAAAAAGCGAGTGTTTCTTCCACAGGATCATATAAAATTACGTTCTAAAAAATACAAAAGCACTTTACTCAAGTGCTTTTTTTATTTCTGAAATTCTGTTAATAACCGGAAGCGCAAATATTCCGCTGGTTTGGAGATACAGTTCATAGAATGTTTTTGCTTTATCTAAAAAATCTTTATTATCAGATTGTTTTCCGTTAAAATAGAAAAGATTTCCTAACATTTCATAGTAATCTTTATGGTCTCTTTCCTGTCTTTCATTAACAATTTCTATGATTTCCTCTTTCGGTTTTGATGAAAGCGTTGTAAAATCAAACTTGAAAATGTCTTTCATTAAAGATTCAAAATCAAGCTCTTTCTGCATTAAACTTTCTTCAGGTTTATCCAAAATAAGCTTTTCTAATGCCTGAGTTAACTGGCGTATTAATCGTAGGGTAAATTCTTTATCTGTGATCATTTTTTTCTTTATTTAAAAATTTATCAATTTCCGGGGTTGAGTCTGTTTTAGATATAAAATCGATCGATCCTTCTTTACTTCGGTAAATCTTAGTAGCTAATTTTATACCGATACCAGTGGCTAAAAGAAGAAGTACAATCGCAATAACAAGGGTGAAATTATTAGGATTGGAAAAGTATATTATTGCCGAAATAGCTACTCCAATTAAAAACGGAGACAAAAATATTTGTAATCCACCAACTAACTCAGCAGATTTTTCAAAAATATTTCGAGTATCATTTTTCATACTTATGCGAAAAACAGATAAGCTAATATAATAGAAGTAATAATCCCCACCAAATCCGCCAAAAGCATGGCGATTACCGTGTATCTTGTATTCTTTACGGCTACGGCTCCAAAATAAACAGCAATGACATAAAACGTCGTGTCTGAGCTTCCCTGAAGAACCGCTGCCAATTTTCCCTGGAAACTGTCTGCGCCGAAAGTTGTCATGGTATCAACCATCATTCCTCTTGCTCCAGAACCCGACAAAGGTTTGATTAAAGCGGTCGGAAGTCCATCTACAAATCTCGAATCTAAATTTGCAGAATAAGCAACCCATTTCATCCCATCGATAATTACGTCAAATACTCCGGAAGTTCTCAATAGCGAAATAGCGATCAGCATTCCGACCAAATAAGGAATAATCTTTACACAGGTTGTAAAACCTTCTTTTGCTCCTTCAATAAAAGCATCAAAAACATTGATTTTTTTATAAACAGCACCAAGAACAATGGCTAAAAATATGAAAAGTATTAAACCGTTGCTTAGCACTTTGCTGAAATCATCCAGTTCATCCTTGCTTAATTGAGTGAGGTACAAGACCAACAACGCGATTATGGCAGAGATTCCACCAACGTAAGCAAGAACTACAGGTTTTAAAAGGTTGATTTTCTGATATAAAGAAACTACGATCATGGCTGCCAAAGTTGCCGCAAATGTAGCGATCATGCACGGAAGAAAAATATCCGTCGGCGTTTTTGAACCCATCGAGGCGCGGATCGCAATGATGGAAACCGGAATTAGGGTCATTCCTCCTGCATGAAGACAGAGAAACATGATCTGAGAGTTGCTTGCCGTGTCTTTATTCGGATTTAAAGTCTGCAAACTTTCCATCGCTTTTAGACCAAAAGGAGTGGCGGCATTATCCAGACCGAGAAGATTGGCACTGAAATTCATCAGCATATGTCCGAAAGCGGGGTGGTTTTTAGGAATATCGGGAAATAATTTTGAGAAAAAAGGCTGAATTAATCGGCTTAAAAGGTTGATTCCGCCTGCTTTTTCCGCAATACTCATGAACCCCATGAATAAAGTCATGATTCCGATAAGTCCGAGACAGATTTTCACTGCCGTTTCAGAAGTTCCGATTACCCCATCCGATTCCTGAACACGGTACACTTTTACATCCTGTTGTAAAGAATCTGTTTTATAATGAATCCTGCTGTCCGCAAAATCAGTCTTTTTCATGAGGCTGTCGCGCACAAGAGGAGAGAGTGCATTCATTTTCTGAGTGGCAATCTGTACGGTATCACCGCCTTTTCCTACAACCATATCATTGAAAATAGTTTTGTAGTTGCCTGATGAAACGTATTTTATACCTGCAATGGCAATGGCAATGATAATGAATGCCGACCAAATTCTGCTGAGAACCATTCGATAGAATTAAATATAGGTTAAACTTATCAAAAAAACTCCAGATTACAAAGAGGGAAGTGTCAATGATGAATTTCCTTCGGATGAATAGTGAATTTTAATTGTATTAAATTCACTCGCGAAGTGAAATTCACTTTTCACATTTTCATTTTTCATCCAGATAAACCAGAAATCCTTCAAAATCATCGTCCAGATTTTTCAGAACTTTAGCATCTTTCATTTTCTTTTCTAAGCCTTCAATGAAAAAACTTTTCTCGAAAAACTGGCGGTGAACTCCAGGAAGCAGTTCTTTAAAGTAATTCATCCCGAATTTGTTGTTGTGAAGATCCATTTTGGTTTCCAGAGGCTTGTTAGGAAAAAGTTCTTCGTGCATATCGGTGATTCTTTTACAGAATTTCAGCGCTTTCTGAGGTGAGGAGACTTTGGAGCAGTACATCGCAATAAAACAGCACCAAAGAGCGTGTCTGAATGCATTTCCCACACCGTTGGTGGAAGCTGTTTTAGGAAATTTTTTCTGGGCAATGGTGTATGCCTGAACGGTGGCATGAAAACTGAGCAATGAGAAAACAGGATGAGGAAGAACAAGTGTTAAAAGACGGATGATCTTTTTAAAACTCATACTTCGGATAGTGCTGAAAAATATCTTGAAAGTTCTCATAAATAAAAATCTCTCCCTAATTAGAGAGAGATTGTGTTATTTTGTTACAATTATTATGCTTTTACAGCTAATAAATTTACTGTTTTGGCAACAGTATCTCGGATTTCTGTTCTTTTAACGATAAAATCTACAAAACCTTTTTCCTGAAGGAATTCTGAAGTCTGGAAACCTTCCGGTAAATCTCTTCCGATGGTTTCACGGATAACTCTTGGTCCTGCGAAACCGATTAAAGCTCCCGGTTCAGCCATGATGATATCTGCTGTCATGGCGAAAGAAGCTGTAATTCCGCCAAAAGTAGGATCACAAAGATAAGCGATGTATAAAAGTCCTGCTTCTGAAAGCTGAGCCAGTTTAGCCTGTACTTTAGCCAACTGCATCAAAGAATACGTTGCTTCCTGCATTCTCGCTCCACCGGATTGGCAGATAATCATATAAGGAAGTTTTTTCTCGATACAGTAATCGATCGCTCTTCTGATTTTTTCTCCCATTACGGAACCTAGAGATCCACCGATGAAAGCAAAATCCATACAGGAAACCACCATTTCAGTTCCTTTTACAGTTCCTACCGCGTTTCTGATGGAATCGGTAAGTTTGGTTTTAGCTTTTACTTCTTTCAGACGGTCTGTGTAAGATTTAGTATCTTTAAAGTTCAGAATGTCAATACTTTCAACATTGGCATCCAGTTCCGTGAATTTGCCTTCATCGAAAAGGATCTCAAAAAACTCTGCACTTCCTATTCTTACATGGAAACCGTCTTCCGGAGAAACATAGTTATTTCTCTTCAATTCGTCATGCTCCACCACTTTTCCTGATGGAGTCTGATGCCAAAGACCTTTGGGAACGTCTTTTTTCTCATCAGTAGATGTCGTAATATTTTGTGCTTTTCTTTTAAACCACTCGAATGCCATATTGTTTATATAATTGATGAAAAATAAACGATAAATGATGAAAAAACTGTTTAATAGAAATCAATTATCAATCATCATTTATCATTAATGATTTTTATTTTAGCGTATTTACGTTATTTAAATCTTCAAATGCCTGAACTAATCTTTTAGAGAAAGTTTCCTCACCTTTTCTTACCCAAACTCTTGGATCATAGAATTTTTTGTTCGGTTTTTCTTCTCCTTCAGGGTTTCCGATCTGAGTTCTTAAATAATCGATATTGTTTACCATATAATCTCTGATCCCTTCTGTGTAAGCAAACTGAAGGTCAGTATCAATATTCATTTTAATTACTCCGTAATCAATTGCTTCTCTGATCTCTTCCAGAGTAGATCCGGAACCTCCGTGGAATACGAAATTAATCGGCTTCTCAGCGGTTCCGAATTTCTCCTGAACGTATTTCTGAGAATTATCAAGGATTTTTGGCGTAAGAACCACGTTTCCTGGCTTATACACTCCGTGTACATTTCCGAAAGCTGCTGCAATCGTAAAGTTATCAGAAACAGCTTTTAACTTTTCATAAGTGTAAGCGATATCTTCAGGCTGCGTATATAATTTAGAATTGTCTACATCCGAATTGTCTACACCGTCTTCTTCACCACCTGTAACTCCGATTTCCACTTCTAAAGTCATCTGAAGTTTAGCCATTCTTTCGAAGTACTTCGCTGAAATTTCTAAATTTTCTTCCAGAGATTCTTCAGAAAGATCCAGCATATGAGAAGAATACAGAGATTTTCCTGTCTGCTTGTAGAATTCTTCGTTAGCATCCATCAATCCGTCGATCCAAGGCAATAATTTTTTTGCAGCATGGTCTGTGTGAAGGATTACCGTTGCTCCGTAAGCTTCTGCAAGGGTATGGATATGTTTTGCTCCGGCTACAGCTCCTAAAATAGCGGCTTTCTGTCCGTCGTTGCTTAACCCTTTTCCTGCGTTGTAAGCAGCTCCTCCGTTAGAGAACTGAATGATAACAGGTGAGTTTAGTTTTGCTGCAGTTTCCAAAACCGCGTTTACGTTGCTGGAACCAATTACGTTTACTGCTGGTAATGCAAATTTGTTTTCTTTAGCATGCTGAAAAATATCAGTAACTAATTGACCTGTGGCAACTCCTGCCGGGAAAATTCTGCTCATGTTTTGCTTTTTAATATAAATTATTAGGGTGTTTTTAAATTCCTGTAAAGGTAATAATTTTTAAAATATTCTTAATTTCTTTTATCTCTTCCCCAAAGTAGCTTCTGGCGGATGGTTTCGTAGAAACTTAAGTTATTTGGCTGAACGAGTAATATCTGAAAATCCGCTTTTTTAATCACAATTTCCTGATCTGTTTCGATATGAATCAACCGCGAATCCAGAGAAAGAGAATATTGTGAAACGCGGCTTTCAACTCCGAATTTAATTTCAACCCTGTCATTTACCACCAAAGGTCTCACATTGAGATTATGGGGTGCGATAGGAGTGATGACGAAGTTTTCGTTGTTCGGAGAAATGATGGGACCTCCACAACTTAAAGAATACGCTGTAGAACCGGTAGGAGTGGAAACGATAACACCGTCTCCCCAGAAAACGTTCAGAAATTCATTATTAATATAAGAATCTACCGTAATCATGGAAGTGGTTTCCTTTCTGGAAACCGTAACATCATTTAAAGCATACGGGAAAAAATCCTCCAGAACAGGCGAAACAACCTGAATTACAGAACGGCGGCTTGTTTTTACATCGCCTTTCAGAATAGAATCCAGCTCTTTAAATGCTTCTTCTTTGGTAAAGCTTGCCAGAAATCCTAATCTTCCGGTATTTACCCCAACGATCGGGATTTCAAGATCTTCGATGAAGGTGAGAGAATTCACAATCGTTCCGTCTCCGCCAAAAGTGAAGAAAAGATCCACTTCTTTCTCCAGAAGGTCTTTTTTATTATTAAATGTCTCAAAAATCTTTGAAAACTGAAGCGCTTCAGCCATCTCATCGTACAAAACAGATTTTACACCTCTGCTTTCCAGCTCGGAAATAAATTTGCTTAAATATAAAAAAGTATCAAGATCTTTTTTCTGAGAATAAATGGCTGCCTTCATTAGTTTTTATATTTCTATGAATTTCTGGAAAAACCCGAATCTGTCCTGCAATAAGTCTGATTTTTCATCAGAATAGTACTTCTGTACGATGCGGTAATCATATCGGTCGAATGTTTCATCAATAGAACTCAGATTTTCATTGCTGATCTTTATCGTCACCTGAATCACTTCATCTGACATGAAACTGATAAACGCGCCGTAAAATTTGGAATTATTGCTTTCCACAATATTGGCGATCTCCGTCATCGAATATTTTCTTGCCGGCGTTTCAACCGTAAGAATGGCTCCCGATTCGGAAAACAGCGGATATTTTGAAAAATCCTGAAAAATATCCTCACAACTGATGTATCCCAAATATTTTTCGGATTTATTAATAACAGGAATCACGTTGGAATTGAAGGTATAGAATATTCTGATGCTGTCCATAATATTGTTATCCTCCAGAATGGCAAAACGCTCGATCTGATGTTCGAGGTTTTTCAGCGTCCCTTCCTCTTCATACAGGAAATCCTGTGCAATTGCACCATAAAAATGATGGGATTTTTTGATGAAAATATGAGAATATCCAAATGCCTCTAACATTTCCCTCGCTGATTCTATCGAGTCAGAAAGGCTGAAACACGGGAAGTCTTTTGAGATATAATCCTTGATAAACATTGTGCTAATTTATAAAAAATTAAACGAAACTTTTTCCGAAAATGATACTTTTTTTCAGGAAAATAAAAAAAAATAATTTTAAAATTTGTTGGTGTAAAAAAAAAGGGTATCTTTGTCGCCTTTCATTTTTACTTTTTATTAGATTTATTTCAAACTGCACTGTCTCTTAGACATATGCAGTTTTTTTATTTTAAAGCCTTTGCAAATTCCCACATCACAATTCCTCCGCAAACGCTAACATTTAAAGAATGCTTGGTTCCCAACTGAGGAATTTCAAGGAAAGAATCAATATTCGGCAACGCTTCATCGCTTATTCCTTCCACTTCATTTCCTAAAATCACCGCGTATTTTTTTGTTTTATCGATGGTGAAATCCGTGATCATCTGGCTGTTGGTCGTCTGCTCGATTCCCACGACTTCAAATCCCTGAGATTTTAAATCATTAATGGCGGTATTAATATCATTTTCATGACTCCAGTCTACGCTTTCCGTAGCTCCCAAAGCAGCTTTATGGATTTCGCGGTGTGGCGGCTGCGGCGTGATTCCGCAAAGGATAATCTTCTGAACCAAAAACGCATCTGCCGTCCTGAACGTTGCACCCACATTGTGCATGCTTCTGATGTTGTCTAAAACTACTACCAAAGGAATTTTCTCAACCGATTTAAAGGTTTCCACATCAATTCTGTTGAGTTCTTCCAGTTTTAATTTCTGTACCAATTTTATTTTTTTTGTCAAAATTAGGTATAAATATTTACGATTTTCAGATAAAAACGGATTTTGTTATTTTTTAGTACCCATGATCTGATGAACGTTTTTCTCAATATTTTGGGCAATGGTTTCCATCGGAATATCGTTTTCGTCATTATTAAAAGGATCTTCAATTTCTTCGGCAATCAGCTCAAGACTCATCAGAACATAATAAATGAATACCGTAAGCGGAATAATATAATTTCCGATATTGATAACGTAAGCAATCGGCAGCGCAAAAACATACAGAATGATAAACTTTTTAATGAACGATGAATAAGAATACGGAATCGGCGTATTTTTAATTCTCTCGCAACCGCCGCAAACATCCAGAAAACCGGAAAGTTGGGTGTCGAGGTACAACATTTCAATATCTGAGATTTTTCCTTCTTTCTTTAACTGATTTAATTTGTGGCTCATCAGAATGATAATTTCACTCGGACCATGATTTTTCAACTCTTTCTCGATTTCAGAATAATCTTCATCCAAAGCCAGTCGGGTAGATTCTTTAGATAAATGTTTTGCTAAAAAGTGAGGAAAGAACTTTAAGTATCTTGAAATTTGCTCGGCATTTTGTCTGTCGTCTCCCAAAATAGTATTGACTTTTATGGCAAAATTACGAGTGTCATTCACCAGTTTTCCCCACAGTTTTCTGCCTTCCCACCATCGGTCATAAGCTGTGTTTGTTCTGAAAACCAACAACAAAGAAAGCACAAAGCCTAATAGAGAATGAATTAAACCCACATTGCTGATTCCCGATTTCGAATTAAGCCGGAAATGCTTAATTTCAAGATATTCTACACCCCACGAATACAATCCGACGAGGATCATGCTTGGAAATAATATTTTTAAAGTATCGCTTTTATGTAAGCTGAAAAGGATTTTCAGGAAATGTTTGGTGTTGTAAACTCTCATAGATTTCGTTCGTCTTACAAATATAATTTTTTCATTTTATCCTGACTTTATTCATATCTTAAATCTAACAAATTATGATTTTAAGGGTGCTGGTTTAGTGCAGGAGATTATTTTTAACGCAAGGTTCACAAATTTCTATGCTTGCAGATATTTTCCGTTCGCAATGGCGTTTCACTCAGCTAATGCTTATTGCTGTCATTTGCTGAACAAAGTGCCTTCGCGATCAAATAAATATGCATGAAAAAATTGAAAAAAAATCTTTACGAGCATTGCGTTAAAGAAATTCTGCTTCATTTTAAATCCCATAAAATTCAAGTTTAAAAACCCAGTCGATATTAATTTATCTTCAAAATTTCACCAAATTTCAGAAAAACACTATTTTTATTTCACATTAAAAAATACACACCAAATGATTCTCGAAAGTGTAGATGTTGTTAACGACATCAGTAAAGAAGACTTCCAGAAAAATTATTTCAAAAAGCACAAGCCGCTTCTGATTAAAAATTTTGCAAGCCGATGGGATGCCTTCGACAAATGGAATTTCGATTTTATCCGTGAAAAAGCTGGAGAACAGGAAGTTCCGTTGTATGATAATAAGCCTGCCGACGCGAATAAAAGCAGCGATGCTCCGGTTACCAGAATGAAAATGAAGGATTATATTGATACGATAAAAAGTAAACCTTCCGATCTCAGGATTTTCTTTTATATCATTACAGACCGGCTTCCAGAACTGCTGAAAAACTTTACGTATCCGGATTTGGGAATGAAATTTTTCAAACGTCTTCCGACCTTGTTCTTCGGGGGAAGTGAAGCGCATGTTCTGATGCATTATGATGTGGACTTGGGAGATTTTCTGCACATTCATTTTGAAGGAAAGAAAAGAATTCTGTTATTCGATCAGAAACAATCCGCTTTTTTATACAAAGTTCCGTTATCGGTTCATACCATTTATGATGTAGACTATGAAAATCCTGACTATGAAAAATTTCCTGCCCTGAAACACGCCAAAGGTTTTGAAATTTTCATGGAGCATGGCGATGCGCTTTTTATTCCCGGCGCGTTCTGGCATTTTAACCGATATTTAGAACCCGGATTTTCAATGTCGCTTCGTGCATTGCCTAATAAACCGAATGTTTTCGCGAATATGCTGTATCATGTTTTTATCATGCGATATACCGATAAAATTATGCGAAAGATTTTCAAAGCAAAGTGGGTGAATTACAAACAGAAGTGGGCGTATAAGAAAAGTTCGGAAGCTTTGGCTAAACATTCTTAATGATAAAAGAAATTTCTTTTTTTAAGTTGTAAGTTTCAGACTTTCCTTCTACTATTTTATTTCATACTTTTACCGACCTAATTCTTAAGAACGATTGTAATGGCAAAGGCAGCGAAGAAAGAAACCCCGTTAATGACGCAGTACAATACCATCAAGGCGAAATATCCGGATGCACTTTTGCTATTCAGAGTAGGGGATTTTTATGAAACTTTCGGGCAGGATGCCGTAAGAACGTCACAGATTTTAGGAATTGTTTTAACGAAAAGAGCCAACGGTGAAGGTCATATCGAACTGGCAGGATTTCCGCACCATTCGGTAGATTCTTACCTGCCAAAACTGGTGAGAGCGGGAATGAGAGTTGCGATCTGCGACCAGTTGGAAGACCCGAAAATGGTGAAAGGAATCGTAAAAAGGGGAGTCACGGAACTGGTAACACCGGGAGTTACGTTTAATGATCAGGTCCTAAATTCAAAAAAGAACAATTTTCTTCTTTCCCTTCATAAAGAAAAAGAGAAATTCGGGATTGCCTTGGTGGATATTTCTACGGGAGAATTTCTGGTGAGTGAAGGAAATCTGGAAAAACTGCTTCATATCGTCAATACATTTGATCCGAGTGAGATTATTTATCAGCGAAGCGTTCAGATTCCTGAACAGCTTAAAAATAAAAATGCCTTTAAACTTGAAGACTGGGCGTATCAGTATAATTTTGCCTACGAAAAACTGACGAATCACTTTAAAACCAGTTCGTTAAAAGGTTTTGGAGTGGAAAATCAGCCATTGGCAATTACCGCAGCAGGAGCGATTTTCGCTTATTTGGTGGAAGATACCCATCATAATTTACTGTCTCACATCACCAAAATTCAGATTATTCCGCAGGAAGACTTTCTGATGATGGATAATTTTACATTGAGAAATCTTGAGATTGTGTATCCAAGCAATCCGCAGGGGAAATCATTATTAGATATTATCGATAAAACTTCGACTCCGATGGGAGGAAGATTATTGAGGAGAAGAATTATCCTGCCGTTAAAATCAGTGGATGAAATCAACAGGAGATTGTCTTTAATTGATTTTTTAAATGAAAACGATCATCTTAAATATGAAATTTCACAGCTCTTAAAGTCGATTTCCGATTTAGACAGACTGATGGGAAAACTGGCGGCGGAAAAAATTTCACCGAAAGAACTGGGATATCTTCGCCAGAGTTTAATTAATATTCATAAAATCAAAGCGTTGCTTCATCCTCATGCCGACATTTTGGCTTGGCTGGATCCTTTGTACGATCAGGATGAATTGATAAAATGCCTTCAGAACCATCTGAATGATGAGCTTCCTGTAAATTTATCTAAAGGAAACGTTATTAAAGAAGGAATTTCCGAAGAATTAGACCGTTTGAGAGGATTACAATCCAAAGGTCGCGGTTTTCTGGACGAAATGTGCCAAAGAGAAATCGAAAGAACAGGAATTTCAAGTCTGAAAATTGATTTCAACAATGTTTTCGGCTATTATATTGAGGTTCGAAACACCCATAAAGATAAAGTTCCAAATGACTGGCTGAGAAAACAGACGCTGGTAAATGCAGAACGCTACATCACAGAAGAACTGAAAGAATATGAAAATCAGATTCTTGGAGCTGAAGAGAAGATCGGAGTTTTAGAAAACGAACTGTACAGAAATGTGTGTTCCAAAACGATGGTTCATATTGATCAGATTCAGGAAAACTCTAAAATTATTGCACAGTTGGATGTTGCCGTTGGTTTGTCGGAACTGGCTGTTTCTGAGAGTTATACCAAGCCTGTTTTGAATGACGGTTTTGCCATCGATTTAAAAGAAGCAAGACACCCGATTATTGAAAATGCACTTCCTTTAGGCGAAAAATACATTCCGAATGATATTTTCTTAGATAAAGATTCTCAGCAGATCATCATGGTAACCGGACCGAACATGGCGGGTAAATCGGCAATTCTTAGACAGACGGCGATTGTTTGTCTTTTGGCGCAAATAGGGAGTTTTGTTCCGGCAAAACATGCGGAAATCGGGATTTTGGATAAAATTTTTACAAGAGTTGGCGCAACGGATAATATTTCTGCTGGAGAGTCGACTTTTATGGTGGAAATGAACGAGGCAGCGAATATTCTGAATAATATTTCCGAGAGAAGTTTAATTTTACTCGACGAAATCGGGCGCGGAACTTCTACCTATGACGGAGTTTCTATTGCTTGGGCTATTGCGGAATATCTTCATCAGCATCCGACTCAGGCAAAAACGTTGTTTGCAACGCATTATCACGAGCTGAATGAAATGACCGTAAGTTTCGAGCGTGTGAAAAATTTCCACGTTTCCATTCAGGAGAATAAAGGAAATATTATCTTTTTAAGAAAACTGGTTTCGGGAGGAAGTGAACACAGTTTCGGTATTCATGTGGCAAAACTGGCGGGAATGCCTTCCAAAGTCGTGAACAGAGCCAGTGAAATTCTGAAAACGCTGGAAGCAAGCCGTTCCCAAAGCGGAGGTTCTTCTGAAAAGATCAAGCGCGTTACGGAAGAAAATATCCAACTTTCTTTCTTTCAGTTAGACGATCCGGTTCTGGAAAGCATCAAAGAAGAATTAACTAAAATCGACATCAATACATTAACTCCCATTGAAGCTTTGATGAAGCTGAATGCAATAAAGAAAATGATTGGCGGATAGTTTTTCTGTTATTTCTGATTAAAAGAAATTGTTAAAGGAATTCGAAATCTGTAACGAACTTTTTCTCCGTTAAGTTCAGCAGGAGTCCATTTATCTTTAATTTTGGTAATGTACTGAAAAATAGTTGGTGAAATTCAGGATATATTTTAATAAATTATGCACGTTAATCCGAAGAGGACAAAAGCACTGGTGGAGATCAA
>NZ_QEHP01000078.1:0-3365 GCF_003094695.1 Chryseobacterium sp. HMWF035
CGAGGAATTTCCAAAAATATGGGTACAACATAGGTACAACAAATGGCGGTATAACTTGGTTTATCTTGGTCTATAATGAATAGCTAAAATGCGGGAAATTCCCCATTTTAGGGCGTAATAGACCAAATTAGACCAAAAGTAATAGGACTTAAAATCCTGTGCCACAACAAATGGCGGTTTATTATGGTTTATCTTGGTTTATTATGGAGGAATAAACCAACAAAAAAGCCCTAAAATAAGCCATTATGCGATATTTAGAACCAAGGTAATGTGGTCAAAAATAGTTGGTGTTTTTCACAAAAATAATTCGTAATATTTGGCTGTTGATTGGAAGAGAAAATGAGCAATGCTGAGGAGCAACTCATCAGCAATACAATCAACGCTGTAAACAATAGTTTAGAGGATGGCTTTTGCCATCCTTTTTTTTCAAATTATTGGAACAGCACTATGGCTTAAAAACCTTTTACGAACGACACTTACTGTTTTGCTTTCCCAAAAAAATCACATCCAGACTTTTTGAAACTCCAACAACGATATTTTTTGAATTTTCAGCTACAAAAAAAGTTTATTGAAACAAAGTTCAATAAACTTACTGTATCATTAGTAATAATAAGCGTTGCGAAGAATTTCACCAACTATTTTTGACCATTAAACCAGAACCAATATTTATAGGACTTAAATCCTGTGCCCTTCAAGACAAAATTATGCTCAGAAAAAAGCTTTGATAGAGTCTGTCAACGACGAACTTAAAAATATTTGTCAAATAGAGCATACCAGACATCGAAGTTTTGATAACTTTGTACTCAATATCCTCTCAGCTTTGTCGGCATATTCTTTCTTTGATAAAAAACCATTAATGAATACCTCTTCCCAAACAAATGTGTAGCGATTTGCCTATGCTTCAATTTTGAGTCCGTCCATAAAACCCTCTCTCATACTTACCAGACCCTCTTCTGCCAAAAGCAAAACAACCTGCGAGAAAATATCTTTGAAAGAAGCTTCCAGCTTATGGCTGCGAAAACGGTTGATGGTGTTATGATCCACCACGCTCATATGGGAGAACCACATAAAATTAATGTTTTCCCGAAGTGCTTTTTCAATCTTCCGCGAGGAGTAAACATTATTCATATAGGCAAAAGCAATGACCTCGAGCATCATGGGATGATAACTGGGATTGCCTTCTTTGTCGTAAGCTTTCAAAAACGGTTTGATATTGACTCAATCTAAAATATCATTCACTATCCGAACGGGATGATATTCCGGGATCAAATCCTGAAAACTGTACGGAAACAAAACAAGCTGATTTTGGTTTATAATGCTTAAGACTCATAAACAAACACTTGATTACCAGATATAAATATACGAAACATTAAAATAATTTACAAAATAATCCGACTCATTTCTAAGACGGATTATTTTGTAAATTATTTATCTCTTAAAAGCCTGCCTTAGATAAAGCGTAAGCCACAATATTATGCAAAAACCTTTCCTGTGGTGTATCAACGACAGTACCGACTACAGAAGTATCTCTAAATATTCCTTCATCCCAAATGAAAATAGCTTTGTTTTGATTTCCGGCTATAAAAATCTGGGCAGAGGTTCCGTTAGTTGCTAAAATAGTAGACCCTGAAGGTAATTGAGAAGTAGAAACAACTCCGTATGTACCCTGACCATTTATAGTGATGTTGGTTGTATTACCGAATATTCCGTTATTGATTGCATTTGAATTAGTTGTTGCGGTTACTACACCCGAACCTACCGATCCGGCACCCCCAAATGCATTAAACAGAGTGGTTCCAATATTGCTATCAAAGAGAATAATAGCAACTCCTCCTCCATCTACAAATCCTTTAATTTTAGCAGCATCAGCAGTTGTCATCTCTGAGTAGCCTGTGCAGATAATATCATAAGAACTTAACAAGTTAGCCACAGTAAGAGTTGATAATGTACTTGTAATATTAGTAAAAGCAAAGCCATTAAAATTACCTGAATATATTCCTGTACTACCATAATTTGCAGTATTACTAAGTTGCGAATTAAATATAGCTTGTTCTGTACTTCCTATTGAATAGGTTGACCAATAAGCAAAACGAACAGTTTTTCCAACTGCTTTAGAGTTTGAACAACTTAAACTTAGCTTGCTCCAAGTTCCTGTTAAAGTTCCTGATGAAGCAGGTGTTCCGCTTAAATTATATGTAATAATTTGAGACTGCCCTGCATTAAGTGTTGCTGTTGCTGGTGAGACAGAAGATACAGTAATTCCGCCCACTCCACTCAAAACCAGATCACTTGTTTGAAAACCAATTGTAGCTGTGGAAAAAGAGTTATTTGTAAGAGTCAGAGAAAAACTTGCTCCCGTTAAGGATATACCATTAGTATAAGTGCCTTGAAATCCACTTGCTGTGCAATCAGCAACTATTGTTGGAGTAGTTGTACAAGCATCACATAGGCAGTTTGACCATGTTGTGCCATTAAATACTTTTACGCACTTCATTGTACTGTCGTAAATCATAGTTCCTTCAGCAACGTTTCCACCTTGTGGATTTATAATGCTTCCTGTAGAAGAATTCGTAGGCAGTACTAATCCCATATTGTGAGTTGTTGGTTTATTGATATCTAACGCTCCTCTAGGTGTTGGTGTTCCTATACCCACTTGAGCATATATATTTTGAAATAAAACCATTAATGATATTAAAAGATACTTGCTTTTCATAATATAGATTTTTTAATTATTTGTATTTATTTTTAAAACATTTAACTAATGAATATTAAAGCTCAAATACTCAAATCATGTTTAAATTAAATTGATTGGAAGAATTTTAAGCAAAAAAAATTAATATATAAAACACTGCTACATTCAAAATATAACTTATAAATTATATATATAAATCTTAATGTAATTTGGAATTGTGGAATTATTGATAAATAAACATTGATAAAGAACACCGATGCTTTTCGCAAATATTGGTGATGACCTAAACAGCCAGAATTATGACATAATCAAGGTTAGTGTAGACATAATTTTTGTTAAATTTATGTCAATTTGGAAGTTCCTGCTTTTATCAAAAATCAGGAAGCCAAATAATTTTACAATGATATTTGAATATCTTATTTACTTTTAAAAAATAAATAAATTAGAGCCTAAGAGGGAACAACACTAACATTCATGTATACGATCCCGGAAATGATTTTTTTTCATCAAAATTTTTTTTCATGTTATTATAAATTATTTTTTCTATAATACTTTTATAATGCAAATATAATTTTTATTTAGAAAAAAAACAACAATAAAGTACTGTCTATTAACATTTTATAAAATAATCTCATGCTTAAAAAAAATACAACCATAAACATATATGAATAAC
>NZ_QEHP01000079.1:0-15142 GCF_003094695.1 Chryseobacterium sp. HMWF035
TATTAATCATTTTTGCAGGAGGAAATCCAGACAAAGTTTTCAAAACATAAAAGAGGTCGGATTTCTTCCGACCATGACTAGGCAAAGCCCGCCGAAACTCTAAAATAGCGAGTGCGAAAAGCGGGAAACAGCTCTTGAAAAATTTATTCAAGATCTACGAACACCCGCAATCTTTATCGCAGCTGCGTCTTTTGGAACTGAACTTTTTCGGTGCAAAATTCTTTTTCAATATTCTGAATAAAGAATAGCACGCGAATGCAACGATCAGTAAGACAATGATATATTGTAAAAGTAAGGAAGTATCCATTATTTTAAAATCTGATAGGCTATCATCGACACAAAATATGCCAAACCGGTCATCATTGCCACCTGTAAGCCGGTCCATTTCCAGCTTTTGGTTTCTCTGTAGACTACTGCAAGTGTAGAAACACACTGCATTGCAAATGCGTAAAATAAGAGAACGGAAACTCCGGTTGCAAAGCTGAATACTTTCTCACCGTTCGGTTTTACATCGCGTCTCATTTTATCGATTACTTTTACTTCGGGAGCATCATCTTCAAGACTGTACAAGGTAGACATGGTTCCTACAAACACTTCTCTTGCCACGAAACTTGTCAGAATTCCGACGCCCATTTTCCAGTCGTAGCCTAAAGGAGCAATTACCGGTTCAATTCCTTTTCCCATTTTGGCAAGGTAGGAATGATCCAGTTCCACATTGGTTGCCACAAACTGATCCGGCTTCTGTTTTGGACCGAAATAGCTTAAAAACCAGATGATGATGCTTACAATGAAGATAATCTTTCCGGCTCCAGTAATGAATTCCCATACTTTGCCCAAAACCATTTTAAAATCGTAGGCAAAGAGCGGTTTTTTGTATGTCGGTAAATCCATCACAAGATAGGTTTTCCCTTTATTTTTGATAAATCTTTTGAGAATGGCTGCGGAAAATAATGCGACTAAAAATCCAAGTAAATACATTCCCATTAAAACCAAAGCTTTGTATTTTATTCCTAAAAACGTTCCGTCTGAAATAATAAGCCCGATAATGATGCTGTACACCGGAAGTCTAGCAGAACACGTCATAAAAGGCGTAACCAAAATGGTAAGCAGCCTTTCTTTTAAATTTTCGATATTTCTTGTTGAGATAACTGCCGGAATTGCACACGCTGTTCCGGAAACCAAAGGAACAATACTTTTACCGTTCAGTCCGAAAGGTCTTAAAATACGGTCCATTAGGAAAACCACTCTCGCCATATATCCCGAATCTTCCAAAAGATAAAGGAAGTACAGTAAAATTCCGATCTGTGGTGCAAACACTACAATTCCGCCGATTCCCGGAATAATTCCGTTCGAAACCAATGAATTGACAGGTCCTTCCGGTAAATGTTCTGAAGTGAAAGCTGCTAACCAAGAAAAGAAACTGTCGATCCAGTTCATCGGATATTCGGCTAAGAAAAATACACTTTGGAAAATGATTAATAAAATCAAAAGGAAAACGACGTATCCCCAGAATTTATGAACCAGAACTTTGTCTAATTTTTCTGTTAAAAGTTCTTTGAACTGCGGTTTTTTAGAAATAACATCAGACAGAATTTTATCTGCATGCTGATATCTTCTTACCGTTTCCTGAACCTGCAGTCTTTTCGGAACCAGACTTTTGGAATCCGGCTCGTTGATGAGTCCTACAATAGATTCCAGCTTCTCCAGATCTGTTCCCAGAGAAAGGCTCATCCATGCTTTATATTCATTATCAAATCCTTTATGAAGGGATAATTTTCTGATGAAATCTTTGTGTTCGGAAGGGGTTTCGAAAGAAATTTTCTCGGTTGTTACAAATTGATTAAGATGAACGGCTTCTTTTATTTCTTCAATCCCGATCTGTTCTTTGGCATTGGTCTGAAAAACTTTTATCCCTAAAGACTCAGATAATTTATTGATATTGATCGTGATTCCTCTTCTTTCTGCCTGATCAATCTGATTGACGACCAAAACCATCGGAATTCCCAGATCCTGAATCTGCTGAAATAAAAGCAATCCTCTTTTCAGGCTTAATGCTTCGAGAATATAGATAACTCCGGCATAATTTTGCTGTTCATCAATAAGAAATTTAGAAAAAATCGCCTCATCTTCCGAACTTGGATAAATACTGTAAGAACCCGGTAAATCAATAATTTCAACTTCTTCGTTCTTATAACTGTATGTTCCGGAATGGCTTGCCACGGTAACTCCCGCGTAATTTCCGGTCTTTTGCTTTTTATTGCTTAAGGCATTGAAAACCGTAGATTTTCCAACGTTTGGATTCCCGACTAAAAGGATCTGTTTTTTGTGAGCGCTCTGCATTAATTCAATTCTTCAACGATGATATAATCTCCTTCTTCTTCACGAAGAGCAATACGGCTTTTTTCATCACCAAATTCCACATACATCGGACCACTGAACGGCGCCTGATACAAAATCCTGAAGAAAGTTTCCGGAAGAAGCCCCATTTCGATGATCTTGTTGGGCATTTTCAGGCTGTCGTTATCATATCCTACTATTTTCCCCAGTCTGTTTTTGGGAAATCCGCTCAACTTATGTAAATCCTTATGTTTCAAAGCCGATATTTTTGTAAGTGCAAATATACGCTATTTAAATTTAATCTAAATAACGTATTCTATGAAAAAAATCAACCCAAATGCGTGAAAGCATTTGGGTTGATTCAAATATAATTTAGTAAATATGAATGTTACTTTTTCTTTTTGTCTGTAGAAGCAGACTGGGTAAGTTCGATCGGGTTGTTGTTTGCGTTGAAGAAATCTTTATACATTTTCTCCTGCTTTTTCATCATATCACCGATCGTTCCGTCCATTCCCGGAATTGTTTTAGACATAATCTCCTGCGTCATCATCGGTCTTGCCGTAGCGAAAGGATCTTTCTTGAACTCGTTAAATGTTTTCTCGAATTTTTCCCGCGGCATTTCTGTTACTTTTAAGCTCATGTTGGAAATTTTTTCTGCATAAGAAAGTTCTTCCCAGTTCTGTACCTTTCTGTTTCCCTGAAGCACCCAAGAATAGTTTTTTGCATCGTCTTCTATTTTAACGATCAAGCCCGGAAGTCCTGAAAACTTATACGGACCATCCTGAAAAGGCAGTTCTGTAGTGAACCAAGCTGTCCATTTTCTTCCTCCGAATTCAGCCGTAGCTTTCTGAGCATTATAGGCTCCTATTTTTTCTTTTTCGTTAGAAATTTTCCAGTCGAATTTCGGAGTTTCTGTGTAGGCAATTCCCATTGGTGAAAATCCGCTTGCAATTCTTTCGATGTACTGGATTTTCATATCAGGATATGTTTTAACCACTTTTTCTGAGAATTTCGGCATTCTGATAGACTTCGACATATCTTTGAATACTCCCGACTTCTGCATTGCTTCAATCTGAACTTTCATGATAGAATCCTGAGCAAGCATGGTATAATCTCTGTAAACGGACCTGTCTTTCACGATGTCTAAAACCGTCATTACTTTTTCCAGTTTTGCAGAATCGCTTTTCGGCTTGAAAGTAAGTTCATAAAAAAAACGGTTGGCAGTTTCTTTAGAGTCTTTATCCTGTGCACTTACCAATGCAAAAAATGCAACCAGAAATATTGAAAATAGTTTTTTCATTTTAAATAGAATGTTTATACAATTAGTTAGCGGTTTCAGATTTTTGTTACATATTTTTTTTAATTTGTTTCTGAATTTTCTTTTATCAAATAAAAAAACCAGCCTTTGAAGACTGGTTTTGATTTTATTTAAAGTTGAACTTTACAGTAAACATGACCTGACTTGGTCGAAGCTGAATTCTCGTGTAAGTAGTCGATCCAAACTGACCATCCAAATTATATGTCTCAAATACTCTGCGATTAGCAATATTCATCCATTTTAGTTCAAAATCTATTTTCTTTTTAGCCCATGTAAATTGGTAAGAAATATCATAGAATGGATTATTGTATTTATTATTTTCATTTATTGTATTTACTTGATCCCAATTAAAACCTATTGTATGATTTTCAATTGGGTAGAAAAATACTGCCAAATTATGATTATAGCCTTTATTTGTTCCTAATAATCCCCCACGACTGTCTTGTTTAGTTGTTGAAAGATTCATATTATAATCTAAGCTCATCCAACTGAAATATGTGTTATTAAATTTGAACCCGTAAGTCTGGGAATTATTCTTATTCTTAAATTGTTGTTCTCCTAAGATTGGATCTGATAAGAACGCATCCGAGATCGAAGTTGTATTGCCATAGCTTACAGAAACATTTGTTTTAAACTTAGGGAAATACTTTCCAACCTCTGCACTGAACCTATTACTTTTTGAATGGTTTTCCTGATCTTTATACTGCATTAATGTGAATCCTGTTGTAGGATCTAATATTGGAGAACCAAGAAGGTTTCTTTTACTGTCGCTTAAAGAGTAATTTACATTAAAAAATAGATTATTTAAGGGATTTCTATATTCAATTCTTGTTCCTCCACTTGATGTTGTAGTTTGTGGAATTGGATTTTTTGGATCCATCACATTAAATCCTGTAGGAGATAACAACATGTATCCTGCATAAGCTGACTTAATATCTCCGAAATTATTACTGATATTTCCATTTAGGCTTAGCTTCCAGAAAGAAGCAAAAGTATATTGTGCAAAAATATTCGGAGTAAATGTCGTTTTGTTTAAAGACTTTGAAACTCCTCTCAAGTCATCTTCCGCCTTGATATTGTTGAAATTCACTGGAAAATTAGCAAACAAACTCCACGAATCATTTTTAAAGTTAATTCCAAGAGAAGCGTTGGGATTAATTTCTGTAAATCTCAAATCATTTTCATAAGCCGGACTATTAAAATCAGGTTGCATATTTCCCGGAGATGAAGGAATTGCTAATCCGTTAAAATTTGTATTTAACTGATCTGATGAAAAATCAAATCCTACTTGTGGAGTAAATGTCCATCCTTTTGTAGAAAAACTTATGTTTGCAGAATGTGAAGTATCTAAAGTTTTTAATCTAAACATTTGTTCTGCAATTGAACCTGGAGCAAAATTGATTCTTCCTATGGCTGTTTCACTTACCTTATACGGAATCTGCATATAACTTGCAGGAGTTACCTGAAGAGTCTGGTTATCATCCTGATAGTTAATATAGGATTTAAAGTTCACCATTTTTTCTTTCCATGGAATAATTGTGCTTAAAGAGTTTTGAAAAGAAGAAGTTGGAGATTGTACAGATTCAGCTCCGGTTCTTCCATCTCTTACAACGTTGGCTCTATCTGCATTCCAAAATTGGCTGAAGCTCGTTGTATTTTTAAAGAATCCTTTTTTCGCATTTTTAGTGAAAATTAATTCTCCTTTAATTTTATCCGTATAGAAATTATTTCTTGTACTATTAATAATTTTTGATCCGTTCTGATAAGTCGTTTCCCTATAATCTTCTCTTTCAACTGCGTTGTTGGTATAGTTTGCATTTGCTTTTAACTCCCATTCCTTCTTCTTGTCTATATTGGTAAGATAATTTGCAGAAACATAATGAACACTGTTCATTAAATATCTTTTTACAGGTGTATTCGGCGTACTTGCATTTTCTACATTCAGCCAGTCGTTTTGTGCGGCGTTGATTCTTCTTCCTTCCCAGACGTTTCCGAAAGACAGAATATTCCCTTCGTTTTCTACCTGTTCTCCGGTGTTATTCGATTTGTAGTTAACCACCCACTGACTTTTCTGCCCGAAGAACATCGGCGTAAGTTTTACATTCCATAAAAGCGGACTTCCTCCTACTCCTACTTCTCCTCTTCCCGTCATGGTAACAGAATTTTTCAGTTTGATATTGATGGCTGCCTGATCGGAAGGCACTTTATCCTGTAAGATTTTTACGGGTTGGTGATTTTCCAGTACCTCAACTTTCTGTACCGCATCTTTCGGAAGTGAGTTGTTGATGGTTCCATATCCTCCTTCCATTAAATCTTTTCCGTTGACGTAGAATTTATTGATCGCATTTCCCTGATAAAGAATCGTTCCATCTGTATTGACTTCAATTCCCGGCATTTTTTTCAAAACATCGGCTAATGTTCTGTCGCTCTTGCTGTCGAACGCTTTAAGATCGTAGGAAATGGTGTCTCCTCTTGCCGTAACCATTTTTGTTTTAAGTTTCACTTCCTTAATTTCCGTAGCCTCAGAATCCATTTTGAAGTTGAGCGTCTGATCGCTGTTGCTGATCTGCTTCGTTAAAGGTCTTTGGTTAAAAGCCTTTACTTTAAGGTCTACATTGGATTCTCCTGAAGTGAAGGTGACTTTGTATTCTCCTTTCGAGTTGGTAATTCCATAGGCAAGAATAGCATCTTTTCCCAGCTCTTCCACCGTTACACTTGCACTTGGGATTCCAACCCCGTCTTCATCCGTGATCTTCCCCGAAACCGTTTTCTGTGCAAAAGCGATCACAGAGAAAAAAATCATCAGGAATAAAGATATTCTCTTTTTCATAATTTATTATTTGCTTAATTAGTTAATGGTTAAAGCGTTTTGTTACACGAGTATAAAGATTGTATTTAAGCCCAAAAGTTAAACCTCTTTTTATCACTACAAACATAGTGATATTTTTTAATGTCCTGAACTTTATTTTTTAAAGGAAAAATTTTTCCCGAATGAAAAATTTTCTTTGGATTTTGTTATCAAGCCATATTTCACGAAAGAACTGACTTTTTGAGGTTTTTTATTATTAATTCTTTGGCTAAATCTATACATTCGTAAAAACAATTTCACTTATGGGAGTGGGAACTAATCTTAAAAGGCTGAGAAGCAAAACCAAATTTTCTCAACAGGAAATTGCCGATATGTTGGGATTAGACAGAAATACATACACCAACTGGGAAAATGAAATCACCGATATTAAGTCTCAATATATTCCGAAACTTGCCGAAATTTTTCAGGTGAAAATTCAAGACCTTTTTGAAGATGGTCAAAAATCAACAGTTTCAAATTCACAGGACAATTTTGAAATGCACGATAATTCGATTGGTCAAAAAGATTTTCAACAGGGAATTATCATCAATATCACAGATTCTGAAGCAGCAAAAGTAATCAGCTCCCAGCTTGAAGAACTGATAAAAATTTTGAAAAGATAAGTCGGGACATTTGTGTTTTGAGCATTAGTTTTAGGGCTCTTTTCTTTTTATCTTTTGTAGGAATGTAAAGTATTATTCAAAAGGTTTTAATTCGAGAGGATTGCTAAATCTTTTTTGCTTTCTTTTCATCATATCATCAAACTCCTTTCTCATTTCTCCCTGTAAAACAGGTAAAGAAGCTGATGTAAACCTGAGATTAAAAGAAGCTTTTAAGTAATCTTGTTTGTTATATTTTTTAAATACTCCTATATTAAAACTAAATTCATCATCAAATTTCTCTACTTTAGATGCTGTAAAATGATAATCATCCCGGGTATCATACAATTCAAAAATTAAACCCGGCAATCCATTAAATTTATAGGGACCTAAAGACTGAGAATATTCTTTAGAAAAATACGCAATCCATCGTCTTCCGAATTTGTTTGTTGCCGCCATTTGGCATTTGACTCCATTTATCATTTTTGTATCAGAATAAAGAACCCATTGTAATTTTAAAGCCTCCTGATATCTTATTTTATTTTCGGTAACTGTTAAAAAGGTATTGATTATTCCGATTTTCCCAATAACCCTTTCTTGAAAATAATCGCTGATTGCTCTCAGATCAACACCTTTACTTTCGTATTGTCCTGTATCATTTAAATAATTTTGATTTGCTCCAAAATAATAATCCTGTGAATTTCCTATCAAAACAAATCTTTGTTCTTTTTTAAAATTTTCTCCTAAGTTTAAAGTGGAGTCATATGTAACTCTTATAGAAGGAACAAAAGAAATTTTTTGTGAAAAAGAAAAAAAACTAAAAAAGATGGCAAGTAAAAGAAATATTTTTTTTGATTTCATGATGTAATAATTTGGAAACTCTGTCCCAAAATAATAATTTGAGACAGAGTTTTTAATTTAAGGATTAAAAGTTACACTTGAAGGATAATTACCACACTCGTCTGCATTCTTTTCTGCAATCCATAAAGCCATATCAGATTGACTCCAATCTCCGGTAAATGTTGTATAATGTTTCACTCCGCAGGTTGAAGTCCAAACAGCCTGAAGTGTTTTCGCAAACGCCTTCACTGAAATACCCATCATGGCGCTAAATAAAATCTTCTTTTTCATAAAATTTGTTTTTTTAGAATCGTTAATAATCAATTTTCCCTAGCTATACAATTTTGCCTAGAATAAATGTACAGTTCGGATGATGCATCATGATGACTTTAAAGAAATACATCTTACGGTAGAGCACCGCAAAATGTTTCGCGAATTTCTCATTTGTGTCATATCATAAAATTATGAATAATATTGTAAAGTTACTGCATAAGAAAATCAGCAAATTACGCCGTATTTATTGGGTAGGAAAAAAAATATTTTTTATTTAAAAATTAATAAAATTCATCAAAATTTATTTTGTGTTTTATATTTAAATACATTCGAAACTTTTTATAGAATGGGATAGAAATTTTTCTGTCTTTTTGCTTATAATATTCACATCCGCACAAAAATCAGTTATAAATAATTTTTTATTTTAGCGGGAAGAAATGAATTTTTATTCATCAAATTGTGTTTTTACCCTGCAATTCTTTTTGCAGGGTGTTTTTTTATGCCCTTAAGATTATTTTTCAGTTTTTTATTTAGTCTAAATAGTTAAAAATGATTTGAATCATAGATTAAAAAAAGCTTAAATCCGTTAACATATATTTTTATTTAATAATTTTGTAACATTAAATTTTTAAGAAATGGGAATCAATTTAAAGCCTATAGATATTGTAGATGATATTACTCAGGAAGAATTCATTGAAAAGTATCTGAAGCCGAGAAAACCTGTTGTCATTAAGAACATGGCAAGAAAATGGCCAGCGTACCAGAAATGGACCATGGAGTACATGAAGGAAGTAGTAGGTGATGTGGAAGTTCCGTTGTACGACAGCTCGAAGGCAGATCCTGCAGCTCCCATTAACGCTTCTGCAGCCAAAATGAAATTCGGGGATTATATCGATCTTATCCAGAGAGAACCTACCGATCTTAGAATTTTCCTTTTTGACCCGATAAAATTTGCCCCGAAACTTCTGGAAGATTATATTTCTCCTAAAGAATTAATGGGCGGATTTCTGGACAAATATCCCAATATGTTTTTCGGAGGTAAAGGTTCTGTAACGTTCCTGCATTTTGATATTGATATGGCTCATATTTTCCATACCCACTTTAACGGAAGAAAACATATTCTACTGTTCGATTACAAATGGAAAGAAAGACTGTACCAGATTCCTTACGCAACGTATGCGCTGGAAGATTATGATATTGAAAATCCTGACTTCACAAAATTCCCCGCTTTAGACGGCGTAGAAGGTATTGAATGTTATCTTGAGCATGGCGACACATTGTTTATGCCAACCGGATGGTGGCATTGGATGAAATATCTGGACGGAAGTTTTTCTATCTCGCTGAGAGCATGGGACAAATCCTGGGCGGTGAAGGCGCATTCTTTATGGAATCTTACCGTACAGCGCAAATTTGATGATATCATGAAGAAGAACTTCAAGAAGAAATACATGGACTGGAAAGAAAAAGTCGCTGTAAAAAGAGCAGAAATTGCTCTGAAAAGAGGCTTACCAAGATAAAAAAAGAAAGACGTTTCGGCTGAAACGTCTTTTTCATTGATTAAAATTTACCTGATGATCTTTTCGATACTTCCTTTTGCACAGTTAAAAGCCTCTTCCGCTTCTTCGTAAAATATCTTCATTGAGATCTCGAACCCGCTTGCCATAAAGAATGTAACATGACCTTCGATATTGTAGCTCAGAAAGCCAATATGATTCACATTAATAACCAATGGCTGTCCCATAACCTTTGCTCCTTCCAGTGCATTTGGCTTTTTTACGTGGATAACGTTCGACGCTTTCACATAAATCAAACCGTCTGATGTTGTTTTAATTATATAAGCCATGAACTATTTTTCTGTAAAGTTATCAAATAAAAGCATAAGAAAAAATCCCCGGAATAACCAGGGATTTAGTCAAAAGTATTAATATTTATAGTGATTGGTGTTTTTCCTGTAATTAGTGATAAAAAATATTCCCGAATTGCTCCGGGAAATATTTAAGATCCCTTATTGTTTATTTTTTAATAGTTGCAATTGAGTATTCAACTACTATGCCAAGAATAAGAAAGGACTAAAAAAAAATATTTTTTCTGTTTTTGATACCTCATTGGAAGATTTACCCTAAAAACGGCATATTTTTAGATTAGCTCACTGTAACACACCAAAAAATATACATATGAAAGCAACTGCACAATCTGAGAACATTAACTCTCACTTCAATCGGGAAGTTGAACGTCAAAAAGCGCTTAAAGCTCTGGAAAAAGCAAAAAGCATCAAAAGAAAAGTTGTTTTTCTTCCGCAGGGAGCAACAGGGAATCTAAACTACAGAGATTCATTCTAAGTTTACTATCAAAAAAATGAGCTGCAGAAATCCTGCAGCTTAATTTTTTATATCAGTTTTGTAAGTTCTTCTACCAAAAGCTTTACCTGAAGCGGTCTTTTCTTTTTATCGACATCCAGCCTGTTGTAAAATCCTGTTTTCACGATCACCATCTTTTTTTCGGGAACCATGATAATGAACTGTCCTAAAAAGCCGTAAAAAAATCTGTATTGATGATCACTTTCGTCATCTGCCCAAATGGTATAGCAAAATGCATCGTTCTCTATTGTGGGCGATAAAAGTTTTTCACAATATTCTTTACTGATGAGCTGTTTTCCTTCCCACTCTCCTTTCTGCATGATAAGCTGTCCGAGTTTTGCGAAATCTCTTGGTATTGCATGGATACAGCAGAACGCTTTTTCAACGCCTTTTTCGTCGATGCTCCATTTTGCAGGTAATTCCATTCCTAAAGGCTGCCATATTTTTTCTGAAAGATAAACTGCAAGATCTTTTCCCGTTGCTTCTCTTAACGCAAGTCCTAATAATTGCGCAGCAACACTTTGATATTTATACTTTTCGCCCGGCATTTCCTTGAACCCAATTCCGAAAGCCTGCTCCGCAAGATCGTCTACAAAATACTGTCTGGAATTCTCTGCAAAAGGATGATGGTATTCTTCTTCCCAATCCAATCCCGCCTGCATCGTCATCAAATGTTTAAAGGTGAGATATTTTCCGAAACGGCTGTTTTGGTATTGTGGAAAAACGGTGGAAATCAACTGGTTTTCAGATTCAATATATCCGTCATCAATCGCGCAACCCGTTAAGATTGAAAGAACGCCTTTCGCCATTGAAAAGGAATTCATTAAAGAAGAAGCATCATGATCTTTCCAGTATTCTTCGTGAAGAAGTTTTCCGTCGTGAATTATCAGAAGAGAAGATGCCCTTGTCTTTTTTAGCTCGTCCAAAACTCTTTCAGAAAGTTCCTTTTTATTGTAACTGATGTGTTTCTTCCATCGTTTCGGATGTCTGTTGCGAATAACCCGTGAAGGAAATTTTTCCTCATCGTCTATTGAGGGAGTAAAAGGTCCTTTTTTTAAATTAATGGCTAAAGCTTTAAAAATATATCCGTATCCCGAAAGAAAAACCACAGCAACAAATGCTGAAATTCCTGCGATACCTGCGGTTAGAAGTTTCCTCATAGTAAGTTTGAAAAATTGATGTTCAGATAAAATCTTAGTTATCAACCATTCAAAGTATATGCCGCCAATTTTATCGTTGGATTTTTTATTGTGCTGAATTATTAACAAGTAATTCTTCCATATTTCGGGTGACTTCATTGCAGGAAAAACAGGCTTCTTTGCCGTCCTGAGAAAACCATCTGCACTGCGAACGGATCGGGCAAAAGCTAAGTTCAGTATTTTTTGGAAAATTCAGATCCTGAACTTTTTTGGATAAAGAACATCTTGATTCCTCATGATTCCATTGTCCGCATCCTTTTTCTACACATTTTCCGGTGAAACGGAATCGCTGTTCCAGATTTTCATTCTGTTCAATAAAATCTTCTGTGACGGTAAGAGGGGTTATAAACTGTACTTTTCCGTCTTTATTGACGACTCCGAAAAGCTGCGCCCCAACTTTTCCAACGTAGCTGGGACACATCTTTTTTGAAGAGTTAAAACTAGCCTCCATAAGCTTTTATCTGATTATGGATTTCTGTAACCTGCTTGGTAAGATCTATTCCCGGCTTGAAAATAATGATTCCCCAAGGAAACCAGTCTTTAACCTTTAAGGGTTTAGTCAGTTCTCTGAAATTTCTGTGCGCTCCGAAAGCCTGAGTGTTGTCTACTTTGGACAGTTCGGAAAGCACCACATTCTGAATTCCTCTGTCGATGTTTTTTAGCTGTTCGTCGGTAAGGTCTACGCCTTCCAGTGAAACGAAAAATTGCTTTTTAGTTGCCATAAGTGTTGGTTTTATTGGTTTTAATAAAGCAAATTTCGCCTGATAAAAATTAAATTCCATCAGTAAAAACAACAGTTCCGCATGTGAAAAATACGGAAATTAAATACTGATTATCAATAAATTAAATCAGATTTCAAAATTTATAAGATTCTGTAAACAGGATATTGTCTGAATGTCTTTTCTTCGAAGTAGGGAGAATTTCTGTAGATCCAGTCGAGCTGAGCGGTTCCGTCGTCGGCAAATTTTTTGTCGGCTGCTTTTTTAGCTTCGAATTTCTGTTTTAAATCTTTATCTTTTTTCAGTAATTCTGCGGCGGTATCTTCGAAAATATAAGCTGAATAATATTCTTTCTGAGCTAAAATCCCGTCGAAGAAATTCCAGTTGAAAAAGGAATCCAGTGCTTCCGGTTCAAGAGTTTCAATGATGTATTTTACCCCTTCCTGATCGGTCGGAACCATGTAATCACCCGCTGAAAAAGTAATCTTTTTATTCGCTTTATCTATGGTTGTTTCAAAATGGAGATAATGACCTTCGTAAGGATTTTTAACGGTTTTAAAATCATTGATTCTGTAAGATTCCACCGCAATCGTGCTGTCCTTCTGAATCGGCTTCATCTGAATTTTATTTCTTTTAAATTCCTCAATAACACGGTATTGCGACTGCGGAATGATATAATATTTCGGAATGGTGATGTAACCTGTAGGAACTGCGGTTGTAAACAGCCTGATGTTTTTCGTGAAGGGTTTGCTTCTGTCGTAATAGAGTCTCTGTTTTCCGGAAATTTCACTGGGTTTGTATTTTCCCTCAAAACCTTTGAAATCCATGGTGGTATATTTTGCAGAATCTATTTTCCAACGGATTCCGTACTGTTTTCCGGCTTGGTACTGTTTTAGATTTTCAACTCTGAGTTGTTTTATTTTCTGATAATCCTGATCTAAATTCTGAAGATTCACCAACATATATTTGTATGTTGCATCCACTCTTTTGTCGTATGGTTTCAGCATATGCGTTTCAGGAACGGTTCCCAGAGAATTGAACAGCGAGGTATATCCTGTAGAATATCTCGGGGAATCTTCGAACGAAGCAAAGCCAACTTCCGGAATATCCCCATGAATATTAACGTAAGGTGTACTTTCGTAACCCAGTTTTTTTAAGTCTTCTAAATTTTTAGCCTGATATTTATTGTAAAAATATTCGCCTAAAACATTTCCCAGACGTTCTTTAAAAGTAGAAATATAAGTAAATGTATATTGATAATCTGCTCCGTTACTTACGTGATTGTCAATGAAAACATCCGGTTTCAGCCACTGATAAATTTCCTGAAAACTTCTTGCATTTTTGGTATCTGCTTTAATGAAATCTCTGTTCAGGTCATAATTTCTGGCATTTCCTCTGAAACCATACTGTTCCGGACCATTCTGGTTGGCTCTGGAAAATGATCCGCGATTGAGCATTCCACTTACGTTATACGCTGAAATGGCTGCAACAATAAAATTCTGCGGAGCCTTTATCTTTTGGGTTGCCAGATTTTTCATCAGCATCATAGTCGCATCGATTCCGTCGGGTTCGCCGGGATGAATTCCGTTATTGATGAACAAAACGGCTTTGGTTTTTCTTAATTTATCAAGATCTTTTTCGGGAAAAGGGTTGTAAATGACCACATATATTGCTTTTCCGTTGTCATCTTCTCCTTTTTTAAGGTACTGAATGATGTTGAAATTTTTAGCTAAATTCTGATAATAGCTGTTCATTTCATCATAAGTAACGGTCTGATTTCCATTCCCTTTTTCAAAAGGGGTCTGAAATTGAGTCTGGGCAAAGATGAATGAGGAGGTAAGCAGCAGGAAAAGATATTTCAGTTTCATTGAGTGGTATTTTGGGCTTTAAAATTACTTAAAGTTTGTGAAACCTATTATTTTTAACTCAGAGACCGCAAATATTTTATTTAAAAAAGGTTTGAAAATATTCTTCGTTCGCAAAGGCGTTTGACTTCGTCGAATCCTTGATTTCACTCAGCAAAGGAATTGTGTATGCCGGAAGTATAAAAATGAAGAGAATTTTCATAAAATCAGTTTAATTCTTACTTCGTCTGAATGATCCAACTGAGTCTATTTTGCTCCCGCTGATTTTGCTGATGGCGCTGATTTTAAGTATCAAAAAAAATATCTTCCCAATTTAGAGAAGATATTTAGCGGTTTTTAGGTTTAACAGTATAGTTATTTCTGCCCTTTTCATCGGGATATAATGACGGAAGGGAATCGCTTTGCCAGAATTCTTTGGAATAGACATCCATGATTGTTAATGCTCCGGTGAATGCGGCTCCTGTATCTATATTCCATACATTGGCTTTGTTGATGGGTTCTTTACTTCCCAAATGCAGTGTCGGTGTATGACCGATGAAAATTTCGTGGTATAAAAGCAGCCTTTTCGGATAGAATTCGGAGTCTTTCGCCAAAGTTTTATCCATTGCAACGGCTGTTTCCCACAATGTTCTGTCCCAACGGTAATTGCTGGAATACACTTCTTTTTCGGGACCGTGCATGGACGAATATCCTAGTCATGGTCGGAAGAAATCCGACCTCTTTTATGTTTTGAAAACTTTGTCTGGATTTCCTCCTGCAAAAATGATTAATACAGCTGTAATCATAT
>NZ_QEHP01000080.1:0-22299 GCF_003094695.1 Chryseobacterium sp. HMWF035
GTACTTTAAGAATGATAACTCCACAAAATATACTTTTTACATAAAGTAATAGTATGACAATAAATATGGATATAAAATTTGTTAAACTAATTCTACTGTTATAAATTTGGTTCAGTATTTGACAATCATTAACGTTTAATCAATATCAATGAAAAAATATATCATCGCAGCGGCTCTTATGACAGGAACCGGAGCAGTTATCAATACAACAATGCAGTCTTGTACGACTCTCGCTACGTCTGATCTTGGATTATCAATTATTAAAAGACTTCTTTTAAACGGAATCGATAAAGGAGTTAATGTATACAGCAACAGAGATGCTTTTCTGCAGAACAATATGGTGGATAAAGCTCTTCCGAAGCAGCTTAGAGACATCAACTCAATGCTGGAAAAAATTGCTCCTTCTCTGGTTGCAAAAGAAAGAGCTTATATTGCAGATGCGGCAGTTTACACCGTAAACATTTCAAAACCAATCCTTGTGAATGCTGTTAACAGCCTTAATGCAAATGATGTCACAAGAATTATTCAGGGAGAAAAGGGAACGGCAACTTTAATTCTGAAAGAAAAAACCTCTCAGCAGCTTATTGCCGCAATTACCCCGAAAGTGGAAGAACAGCTTAATCAATACGGTATTGTAAAAAGCATCAACACCGCTTTATCAGGCAGCAATTTATTGGGCAGTCTTTTAGGAGGTAATAAAACTTCTGTAAATTCGGGAGGATTGAGCCAACTGGCTTCCGAACAGCTTGTGAACGGGATTTTCAACATCATCGAAGATTATGAGATCCAAAACTCCAAGTCGCTTCTGGGACCGCTTGGAAAATAGAAAAATTTTAATTATATTTATGTAGATTTTAAAAAGCAGATGGATATATTACAAGGAAATCAACACGCAAGTCCCGAAGATTTTTACAATTCTTTGAGGGAGAAACTGGAAGGTCACCACGATTTTCCGGAAGATTATTTATTTAAATTTATTATTCCGACAGATCAGGCAAAACTTACGGAGATTTATAAAGTTTTCGACGGGATCAAATTTACACTGGGAAACCGCGAAAGTAAAAACGGAAAATATACGGCCTGCAATATCAACGCATTCGTTTTGGATGCAGATCAGGTTGTCAATATTTATCAGGAAGTCGCAAAAATAGAAGGTGTCATCCTATTATAAAAACGAAAAAGTCAGCTTTACGGCTGACTTTTTTAGTTTAAATTATCAATGAATTTATTTATTTCTCAATAAAATACTTTACGTTTTCAATCGGTCTTCCGAGCATTGCTACCGAACCTTTAATGATGATCGGTCTTTGGATCAGGGACGGATTTTCAGCCAGAATTTTGATCCATTCTTCTTCAGATAAATTTTTGTCTGCGAAATTTTCCAGATACAATTTATCGGTTTTTCTGATGATGTGAAAAACACTCTGATTCAGCTTTTTTAAAACAGTTTTAATTTCCAGCTCACTCAACGGATCTTCAACGATGTTGATGATCTCAAACGGAACTCCGTTTTCGTCGAGGTATTCTAAAACCGCATTCGATTTTGAACAATTTCCATTATGTAAAACCTTCACCAACATGATTATTTATATTTAAAAATTAACTGTTTCTTTAGCAAATTTAGAAAGAAATAAAACGATTACTGCTTTAATGTATGATAAAACTTTGTTAAAACAAACCGTTTAGTTCGGCTTCGATTTTCTCTAAAATAAATCCGAAATCTTCAGGCTTTTCTACAAAATCAAGATCATCCACTTCAATAATCAAAAGTTTGCCTTCCGTATAATTGGAGATCCATTTTTCGTATTTCTGATTCAGTTTTGAAAGATATTCGATGCTGATGGATGCTTCATATTCTCTTCCTCTTTTGTAAATTTTCTTTACCAGATTCGGTACGTCAGATTTAAGGTAAATTAATAAATCCGGCGCAGAAACGAAAGATTTCATCAGATTGAAAACAGATTCGTAGTTTTTAAAATCACGGTCCGAAAGAAGATTCATATCGTTCAGGTTTTCAGCAAAAATGTGTGCATCTTCATAAATCGTACGATCCTGAATAATATTTTTCCCGCTCTCTCTGATCTCTTTCACCTGTCTGAATCTGCTTCCTAAAAAATAGATCTGAAGCGCGAAACTCCACTTGCTCATATCTGCGTAAAAATCCTCCAGATAAGGATTATGATCTACATCTTCAAACTGGGCATCCCAACCGTAATGCTTAGAAAGCATTGTGGTTAATGTGGTTTTTCCTGCTCCAATATTTCCTGTAACTGCAATGTGCATATTTTCCTTAGTATATTTTTTTAAATTTTATAAAGATCTAAATTCCGGCAGCCTGAATTTCCGAAGTATCCTCAATAAGTCTCTGGAGAGAACTTTCCGCGGGATTTTTACTTTCAATTTCCTGAGTTTTCTTTTCAAGTTTTCCTTCAGCACTGTTTGGTTCTGCTGTTTTCTCAGCCGATTTTTCTACATCCTGCTCTGTTGCTTTCTGCTTGGGATCAGGCTCCGTTTGTGGTTTGGCTTCTTTGTTATTTTCCAGGTTGTAAAGATAAAGTTTGTTGGCTTTTATTTCAAAATAAGACAGCGTATTTTTATCCACAATCTGCGCATCCGGATCTTCAAAGATTTCCACCATTTCTTTTTCCGGAATGTACTTTAATATAGAATTATTGGTGATCACCAATATAAATTCATTCTCCCGTCTGAAACGTTTTCCGTTTTCCAAAGGGGCTTCAAACAGCTTTTCAAACTTTAAAGAATAAACGCGGATGTATTTTCTTGTTAAAACATACACTTTATTTTCGTACACCAGAATATCCATTAAATCGTCAATGCTCGCATCGAAAGGATAAGAATTGATGGTCGTTTCATTTCTGAAATTGTACTGGATCAGACGTTTTGTACTGTCGTCCAGAAGCCATAGCTGCTGTAGGTCTTCCGCATATGCCATTTTGATAAAACCGAATTTCTGTTTAAAATCGACCTTTTGGATTTCGTTCAGATTCTGGTCTACAAATTTCATTTCCTGAGCATTCTCAGAAAACAAAGGCACACTTAGCGGGTTTTGTACCGTCTGTACTTTATAAGGAACCGTAAGCATCATTTTCCCGATCTGCTTCCCGAGCGAATCGTACTTTGTAAAGCTGAAATCTTTGTTTTTATAGATGTACAGATTTCCGTAGTCGTCGGCAAGCATATCTTTTGCTTCCTTCAGTTTCAGCGTGTCTAAAGGAAGAGCTTTCTGCGCGAATAACGAACAGAAAACCAATGCAAATATGAAGGATAATAATTTCAAATTCTTTTACTAAGATAGCGCTCCGGAAAGGAACGCCACCAATTTACTGCTTTTATTTATTTCAACAGAAATTGCGGTTCATTTTAACTTATTTAATCGCAACTTCATATATTTTCGACCAGTTTTTACCTGTTACCAACATATGATCTCCTTTGAAGGCGATTCCGTTAAGAGCGTGTTCGCTGTTATTCTGAGTATATTCTTCCGTGATCTTTGTAAAATCAAATTTCCCTACGGTTTCTCCGGTTTGAGGATTGATCTTTAAAATATAAGGCTGATGCCAAATATTGGCATAAATAAATCCGTTGTGATATTCCAGCTCGTTGATTTGATTGTAAATTTCTTTATTTCCACCCACAGAAACAGTTTTCACCACTTTGGAAGGATTATTTACATCCAGAAAATACAGTTTATTCGAACCGGTGTCTGCAATAAGATTTTTCCCGTCATACGTTAATCCCCAACCTTCCCCGAATTCATTCGGCAAAGGAAATTCCGAGATTTTCTTTAACGTATTTTTATCGTAAACAAATCCGATTTTATTTTGATAGGTCAACTGATAAATTTTATCTCCGACAATGGCAATTCCTTCGGAAAAAATATCGGCTGGCTGTTTTTCAGTCTGCGCCGGAGTTGTACTTCCCAAAGTATATTTTATTAATTGTGAAGCTTTTTCCAGCCCGTCACTTTCATAAATCGTATTTCCTTCCATAAGAAAACCTTCCACAAAATTGTTCGGATCATGAGGATATTCTGCTACAATTTCAAAAGGAATACTGGCTTCAGGATTTTTTGTAAAAACATTGATGGTGGCGTCCTGATTTAAAATATCTCCGCCCTTCGTTTTAATATTGAAGGTCACCTCATTATCGCCATACGCAAAAAACTTCGGATCAATGGTTAAATCTAAGGTTTCTTTATCTCCGAAACTTATGGAAATACTTTCTGCGTTTTCTGTAACTTCCTGCGGAAGATTCAGTTTGTCACCAAAATGATATCCCTTCTGCTCCATCGAATTGTTATAATCCGCTAAAGAATCAAGGATTTTTTTATCGTTTTTACAGGACATTAACAGCAAAGCTGCTGCAAAACCTGCGATCAGGCTTTTCTTCACTTTAAGTTTTATTTAATTAGAAAACAAAAGGTTCGACAATTATTTGATCGCCACTTCGTAAATTTTAGACCAGTTTTTACCGGTTACCAACATATTGTCTCCTTTGAAGGCAATTCCGTTCAGTACGTCGTCACTTCCTTTGGTATTCTGCTTGGCAATTTCGGTAAAATCAAAAGTTCCCACCACTTCTCCGTTTGCAGGATTAATTTTAAGAATGATCGGTTTCTGCCAAACATTGGCGTAAATAAATCCGTTATGGAATTCCAGTTCATTCAATTGGTCGTAAGCTTGGGAACTTCCTGCAACGGCAATGTATTTTACCATTTTTGAAGGGTTATTTAGATCTAGGAAATACAATAATTTACTTCCATCTGAAGCAATTAGGTTTTTACCATCGTACGTTAATCCCCAACCTTCACCCAAAACATTAGGATAGGCAAATTCTTTGATTAATTTTAAAGAACTTTTATCGTAAATGTATCCTTTTTTACTCTGCCATGTCAACTGATAAACTTTATCGCCAACAATAGTACTTCCTTCAGAAAAATCTTCCTGAGCCTGTTTGGTCGAAGCCAAAGGTGTTGTAGTGCCTAAAGTATATTTTAAAATCTGTGAAGAACCGTTCTGTCCGTCGCTTTCATAAATCGTGTTGCCTTCAATCTGGAAACCCTGCACGAAATTTTTCGGATCGTGAGGATATTCGGCGATGATCTCATAATTGATTTTCTGCTCAGGATTTTTGGCAAAAACATTAATGGTTGCGTCCTGCGTTAATGTTTCGCCGCCTTTTGTTTTGATATTAAAAGTAACAGCATTGTCGCCTAATGTAAAGAATTTAGGATCTATTGTAAGACCGGATGTTTCTTTATCTCCGAAACTGATCGAAATGGTTTCTGCATCTTCGGTTACTTCTTTCGGCAAATCCAGTTTATCTCCGAAATGGTATCCTTTTTCCATCATCGAGTTGTTGTAATCTGCCAAAGAATCGAGTACTTTTTTATCATCTTTACATGAAGCCAACAACAAAATCGCTGCAAAACCTGCTATTATATTTTTTTTCATTGATTTCTAAAATAATTTCCCCAAAATTAGCAAAATTTATTCCTCTGAACTAATTTCATGAAGATCTTGACCAAATTGTAATATGTAACCGTTGTTATCGTAGATCGCAAACTCCCTCATTTCCCAGTCGAACGTTTCTATTTCGTAGCAGATTTTTGTTTTGTCTTTCAGTTCGTCCCATAATTCATCTGCATTTTCTATGTTAAAATAAAACGAACCTGTAAACCCTATTCCGTTGAATTTCTCATGCTGATTCGGTTTAGTAAGCATGATCTCTACCTCATCTTTCTGTAAAGAAGCCCATTGCCAGTCGTCGTTTCTTTTCTGTAAGGTAAAACCAAGAATCTGCGTATAAAAACCGATTGTTTCATCGAATTGTTCCGTCCATAAAACAGGACGAAGGGAATTGAATTTTGCCATCATTTATATTTTAATTCACGAATTGAGATCAGTTTTCCAGATATGGTTTCAAACTTTCCTTCAAAATTCCGTTCCAGCCCTCAGTAAAAGATTCTCTTGAAAAATGTTCGCCCAGATCGTTAAAATAATCAATATCTTCATGAATAAGCTTTACTAAAGTTCCGTTTTCATCGGGTTTCAATTCCCAGGTTACGATTGTTTTTTTTTCGGAAAATTCGAGATAAGCCCAGGAATATTTCAGTTTTTCATTGGGAACAATTTCTAAAATTTCTCCCTGATGATGATACTTTTTCTCTTCCCCCGGTTCATAAAAGTTGAATATTTTGCCGGTTTGCAATTCAAAATCAAAAATATCGAAATACCACGACTGCATTTCAGTTTTATCGGTTAATGCTCTCCAGACTTTATAAACCGGAGCATTTATTTTCTGCTCTACAATAATTGGTTGACTCATATTTCTGTTTTTTAATGTTTGAATGCAAAAATGATGAAAGAAAGTAAGACTATTTGTTATTTATAATAACCTCAGAGGTTTATAGTATTTAAACTTTCTGAAATTATTTTTTTAACAAGCTTTCGATAAGTTTACTTTGATTTTCTATTATTTTTGCCATTTGCTCCTGATTTTCTAAAATTTTAGTAATCAATTCAGGTGAATCATAACTAATTGTATTATTTGTTGATTCAATAACAAAAATAGGACTATTCGAATTGCTTTCAAACGTTGAATTTGAAAAATCTATACTTGGAATTTGTTCCTGAATCAAATCAAAGAAATCCACTTCAAAAATTTCTGCAATTTTCTGTAGGTTTTGCAAAGTGGGTTTAGCTTGTCCTGTTTCCCATTTATTATAAGCAGGCTGGGAAATATCAAGCTGATGTGCGATATCCATTTGCGACCAGCCTTTCTGTTCTCTTAGCTTTCGAAGCTTTGTTTCTAAACTCATACATTCAAGATTTAAATGCTAAAGTAATGTTTTTTAAAATTATAACCAACGGTTATCGATTTTATAACTGGCGGTTGTTGTACAGAAAGGGAAAAGATTATATCTTGGCAACGTGATTTAAAAACAATCACTTTTTTAAAAATATTTATTAACTTTAAAAATTCAATTACATGAAAAAGAAAATTTTGATTGGTGCTTTAGCTTTAGCATCTGTGTTTACATTAGCATCTGCAACGGATGGAGATTCTTCCAATGACAGAAGATTTTGGGGTTGGGCTTCATCTACTTACACTTATGTTGATAATTGTCATCCGGCAGATACTGGTCAACAACCAGATGGTGTCGCTCAATGCACCTGTACATATCATAATACATACTATGTTATGTGGGTAGGTTTTGATACTGCAACTGAGCAAACAGGCCCTTGTAAATAATTTATAATGAGCAATATAAATTGTAATTTTTGGAAAAGAGCTCTGCTCTTTTCTTTTCTGATATTAATTAATAGAAGTTTTGCACAAAAGATTCTAAGAAATTCTGATTATAAGGAATTTGAATCCGTTGTACTTGTAAATAATAAAGAAAAAAAAATTTTAGATAAGGAAAATTTTAAAACGACTGTCTTTAAAAATTGGGATAAAATTCTCTATAATGATAAAGCTGTTGAATTTGCAATTAGTAATGATACTCTATTTTTTTTTGATAAAGTAAAAGAAATTGAAGAAGTAGAAATTTTAGACATTCATAATAAAATAGAGAAAACCGTTCGAAGTAAAAAGAAAAATGCTTCAGCAGAAATTTTTGCTAATAACAGGATTGGGACTTTTATAAAAATTAATACTACTAAAAAGACGTTTATAAAATCGTTTACTGTTCTACAGAGAGCGAGTCTTCAGGGTGAAGAAGATTTTGAAGGCACATTACAGATACAATTGTTAAAAAACAGTAATGGTCTTCCCGATGATAGCGCGGAATTATTATCATTTGAAAAAAAAATTCCTGAAATAGAAAACAATAAATGGTCTTTAAGTCAAAAATGGGAAATTACTTTACCTCAAATTATTCAATATCCAAAAGAAGGCTTCTTTATAGTTTTTTATCTGAAAAGTGACAAGAAACATACCGTAGCATTAAATATAAATGATGAATCGCCAATGTACATGTTTTATCCAAATGAAGGATGGAAAAAACTTAGCTTTAACAGTTATTACTATCAATTGAAAGTTCTTCAATAAATGGCATTAAAATATTATTTTGGGATTGTTTTTTTGAATCTTATTTATGCAGAAGCTCAAACAATTATCCGATTTTCTGATGGTAAAACTGTAGAATCAATTGTAATAAAAAATGATAAAAAAAATGAGTTTCTTACTTCATCGGATCTAAAAAATTTTCAGTTTAAAGAAGGGACTCAGATTTTATATAATAATAAAGTCGTTGATTTTGCAGTAAATAACGACACACTTGTTGTTTTTGACAAAGTAAAAGAGATTGAAGAAGTAGAAATTTTAAACTTTAATAATAAAACAGAAAAAACTGTAAAAAAGACAAATCAGCAAAACGTTTTTTATGCTCTAAATTCTAATTATCAGATGGGGACTTCTGTACAGATTAATACCGAAGATAAAGTTACATATGTAAAATCAATATCAGTTTTTCCTGTGATGAAGAATAAAGAGGTCTTAGAGTCTGGGAAGATGAAGATAGAAATTTTACCAAATATTAATGGTGATCCTGATGAAAAAAATCCCATCTTATCATTTGATGAAGATGTGAAAAAGATAAAAACAGGAACTTGGCTTATAACACTTCCAAGAATAATAAAATACCCTAAGAATGGTTTTTTTATCGTTTTTCATTTTCAATACAATAAAAATAATGTTTTTGCTTTAAGTTTTAAGACAACAAAAGAATCAAATGTATATTACTATAATCCCACATATTATGGAGGATGGAAAAAAGATGAATCACAAGGTATTTTATATAAACTTAAAATCCTACAATAATTAAAACACGGTTTCTTTTTACTATTATTTTATTCTCTTTGGTTTTTTACAAAACTCAAACAATCTTCAGATTTTCTGATGGTAAACAAATTGATTCTGTATTTATTGTAAATTCCTCACACAAAGTTTCGCTCAATAAAAATAATTTTCAAAAGTATCAGTATAAATCTAATGATAAAATATTGTATGAAAATAAGATATATGATTTTACCTTAGAAAAAGACAGTATGATCTTATTTGATAAGGTTCAGGAAATTGAAGCTGTTAATATTGTAAATAATAGTAGAGAAGAAATATCTGTAAAGAATAAAAAGAAGTCGAGGTATGTTTGCTCTATATTTTCTAATATAAAGAAAGCTGTTTTTATTCCAAAGCATTTTAACAAAAAATCCTATTTGAAATCCATAACCGTTTTCCCAAGAAAAATATTATTAGAAAATGGTATATTAGAAATATTCATTTATGAAAATAGAAACGGTTTTCCTAAAGATGATACTGAACTTTTAAAGTTTGAAAAAAATATTAGTGATATAGAGACTGGATCTTTTGAAATTGTATTACCAAAGGCGATTGTATATCCTGAAAACGGATTTTTTATTCTTTTTTACATACGAGATAAAGAAATTACTTTGGCTAAAAAGGTTATAAATTTAAATTGTAATTCGGAAACTAAAGAATTTATGAAATCAGATTATACCCAAAAATGGACTCTCATCAATTTCCCTTCACTTCAATATAAACTTAAAATCCTGCAATAATTAAAACACGGTTCCTTTTTTTAATATATTCAAAAGAAAAAAATCCCAACCCGCATCAGAATTTTTAATATTTTTTTTATAATCCAGCCATTTCAAAGAATTTAGATAATTTAATGTTTTGGGCTTCACATATTCTCATAACAGTAATTAAACTTATTTGATATTTTTCGTCTTCCCGGATTCTTCTTACAGTTTTTTCATCAATGTTGTTTTCATTAGCAAATTGACTGTTGTTGTTCATAGGAATAACCCACTTATCCCTTATAAACTCAACGATCTTTCTATTTGCTGTTTCCATGAAAACAAATAAAAGCGTTATTCTGTAAAATAATTCGGATTGAAATCCGAATCGCAATAACTTTATATTCCATTTGCAAAATAGTTTAGATCTGGCTAACCAAAAAACAATAAAAACACAAAATAGTATTCGTATGAAAAAGATAATTATAGACTTTGAATCTCGTTTTTGGTGCGGTGAAAAGAAACATTCTCCACTTCCGCTCATGGAAGTATTTTTCCAGTTTCATGATCTGGTAACTGCCAAAGAACGACTCAATCTCATTATGCAATACGCAGCAAAGCCCAAAAAGCGGATTCTGGAAGAACCTTCCCTTATCTTTTATTTTCATCAGTCGCTCCGGTCGTTTATTCGGGCAGGATATTGCCTTAGAAGCAAAAGCGAAAAATGGTTAATTCATCCGCTTTCAGAAGACAAAAACCCGATGTTGCAAGGATCGTTGTCGATAAAAGAATATCACAATCCGGTAAAAGTTTTCCGGAAAGCTTTTAAAAAATATCGTGTTGAGGAATTCGAAGAGTTTCTCTCGGAAATCGTATATTTCTCTCTAGGAACTTTCAATAGTGCACCGGAGCGCAATTTGGCAGATCCGTATTTGCACCTCATCAAAATGCTGGATGCAACATGGCTGATTCTGGAACGCGAAAACAATAAAAAGCTGTTAGAATCAAATTAAAACATGAGTAAATTTATTGTTTCAAGTTGTCTGATACTTAATGATTTCTGCCTTTTTATCAAAATCAAACATTTCCAGATGATATTCACGAAGAATTTCAACATCTCCTCCACTAGAATCATCAACTTTACTGTCGTCTGCCAAATAAATTTTACCGTCATCAAAGACGATATCATAGAAAGGATCACCCGGATCATCCGGATTTGAAAAAGCTAAAGCTAAATCTTATAATCCTATTGAATTAGAATAAAAATAGGCTGACCAATAAAGGTCAGCCTATTTTATTTTTATCTATCCAAGTGTTTTGGCTGACGGGTCTACCCATTTAAAAAATCTCTGCTTCAAGAGCTAAATTTTTAATAAAAAAAGCTATTTTTTTTGCCTAATCATCTAAAAATTTCACTGAAAGACTTAAAACTTTGGTAAAAACACCTAAACAGAATGCAATAAGACTTAAACGGAACGTAAAAAGACTTAATGAGATATTCAATTCACCTTAACGTTTAAGATTTTAGTAAATTAAGCTTTAAAAATGCTCTTACAACACAATATTATTCTTAGGAACAATGGCAGGAGGAAGATGGGTTTCGTCCAGCATATCTCTCATATCAATTTCAATGGTTCGGCTGATCTGCGTGATCGGAACATCGTTTGCGCTTCCCTCAAAAGGATTTACGGAAGCCTCTCCCACATTATCCAGCGTATGAAAACACCACGTTACCAAAAGCGAGAAAGGAATATTGAACCATATTGTAAAACCTTCAAAAGAAGTTTCTTCTCCTAATTTATCAAATTCTTTCAGAAGTCCGAAAGGTACGAAGATGATAAACAGCAACAAAAGATAGGTGGTTATAGACGAAAAATTTCTCGGATAAGGAAAGTTTTTAATTCTTTCCGCTTTTCCCTGACTGTCTGTAAATTTCACCAACTGCTGATTGATCTGCGTCCAATGAAAATCATTAATTTCACCATTTGCATACGCTTCAGACAGTTCTTTACTCTGAAATGCCATTAGTTGTGTCGCTCTGTTCTTTTTGCTTAAAATATACTTCAGTTCATCATCCGAAAGATAATTTTTCAGTTCATCATCCAGCTTTGAAATTCTTTCTGAAATCTCATAATTTTTGGCATATTCGTCAAACTGAGGGGTATTGACATTTTCCCAGACTCTCGGCTCACGAAGCTGAAAACGAAGAGCGGTAAGCCATGCATAATGACGCTCGAACATTGTTTTTACTTTCTGAGGATTTTTCCCGCGCAAAGAATCTCTCAGAATATATCCGAAACTCCGGCTGTCGTTAATAATGGCTCCATAAATTTGTCTGGCTTCCCAAAGACGGCTGTAACTTGCATTGTTTTTGAAACCTACAATAAAGGCAACGGCTGTTCCCATAATGGCAATCGGCTGCCACGGAAAGGAGATAAACTTCCATCCTAAAAAATACATCGTGGTAGGAATTGCCGATAAAACAGCTAAAATAATGATGCTTCTCTTGGTCCAGAGTATAAATTCTATGGCTCCAAATCTTTTTCCTGCGTGCATAAGTGTTTTATTTTTGGTTTAATTTTTTAAAATGAATTCAATATAATGAAATGACGGATTTAAATTTAGGATTTATTTTTAATTTTTTGTAAACGGAATGTTGTTGTAAAATCCGATCTGGATTTGTCCGCGGTTTCTGTTTTCCTGAATCTGGTTCATATATCCCGCTTCAATTCTCATATTTTTATTAATGACATATCCTAAAGCGCCGTAGACTCTGTTTCTGTCGAAAACAGGACTGTCGAAATGAAGAAAAATTTCATTATAAGCCGATGCATAGAATGTTTTGGGCAGCATTTCCTTGTTATTGATCGGAATATTAAATCCTAAAAAATAACGGAACCTCATCCTGAAATCATCTTCCAGAAATCGTTCTTCCAGACGATAACGATGCTGAATATTAAAACGTCCGAATTTCTGCCTTGTAATATACTGCTGGAAAATCCTGTGCTCTATATTTTCTGTTTTTTCTCCTTTCACGTAAGGCTGACTTAGAATAAAACCGTATCCTAACAAAACATTGTTATTGTTTTCGGTAAGATCGTAGCCGATTCCGGTGCGGATTAACAGTTGTTCCAAGTCTCCTATTCCGTCGAAATTTCTGTACTGGATTTCGTTGTGAAAGTTCAGTTTTTTACTGATTTTATTGTTTCCGAAATACATATACCACGCTCCCAAATCGCTTTTCTGAGCCTGTGAAAAAGTTGCTCCCAACGTAAAAATTCCCAAAACAGCCTTTTTTAAAATATTCCTCATACAGTTATATTACTATTATCTATCGTTTTCAACAAATTTAATATTTTAAATCAATAATAACAAACTGCATATTTTATGCTGCCTTAACTTTTTATTTAACCGCAAAAGTCACAAAAGATGACTAAATTTTTATTTAGAGCTTATCATTGTAAATGAAAAAGTTCACAATAGTTTTAAAAATCTTTGATTTTTATTCTTTTGAGCGCTTTGATTATTAATGAAATTCGCTTTAACATTGTCTTTTGTGCCTTTTGTGGTTAATTCTGAAATTAGTTTAAAATGAAAAAATGTCGATAATTATAAAATGAGACTGTAGAAGTTATGTTGGTTTATGAACAGAAGATAAAAAAACTGACAAAAATTCGTCAGTTTTAAGGTTCTACTACCATTCTAAGGATGCTGCTGCATTTTTGCAGGATCATCGTAATTTACCATCCAGTTGATCCCGAATTGATCGGCAAACATTCCGAAATAAGCTCCCCAAAATGTATCGGACATGGGCATGGTAACCTTTCCGCCTTCGGAAAGTCCCGCAAATAATTTGTCCGCTTCTTCTCTGGATTCTGCATTAATGGAAATTGAAAAGTTATTTCCCATCACCAGATGAGCAGCGTGATCACAACCTGCATCACTTCCCATTAAAATCGTTTCTTTAGAAATCGGAAGCGAAACGTGCATAATCTTGTCTCTGTCTTCTTCTTTTGTTTCCTGACCTTCCATTGGAGGCATTTCTCCGAATGTTCCGATGTAAGGATATTCTCCGCCGAAAACAGATTTGTAAAAATCGAATGCTTGTCTGCAATTTCCGTTAAATGTTAGGTAAACGTTTACTGTTGCCATAGATGTGTCTTTTTTTATAGTTTAGTTTTAATTTTTAACTTGTTTAAGCTTTTTTATCGCAAAAGATTTTGACACTTTAGTTTTTTAAGTTTAATAGTTAAATGGAAAAAAGAGCACGTAAGTTAAAAAAATCAAAGATTTTTTCTCTTTGCAGACTTTTGAAATACTTTAAATAAATTCAATAAAGTCTTTTGTCTCTTTTGCGGTTAAATTTAAAATGAATTTAAACAAACTTTTTAAATAATAATTCCGTTTGAACTTTTTATCACATAAAAGTTTAAAATGATTTTCAAACCTGATAAAAAGAACAATTTAGTTATTAAAAAACCTTTGATTCTGCTCTTTTGTGATGGTATTAAAAAGAATAAACCTTATCTGTGCTGATCGATCAGGATCATATTTCCGTCGGGATCTTTCAGGTAAATATGTTCAGGACCGGAAGTATTTTCATCGGCTTCCTTCTGTAATTCCAAACCCTGTTCTTTTAATCTTTTCTGGATTTCCCGAACATCGTCAAAAGATTCAAGATTCTGTGCATTCTGATCCCATCCCGGATTGAAAGTAAGCATATTCCCATCGAACATTGCCTGAAAAAGTCCGATGATATGATCTCCGTTTTTCATGATAAGATAGTTGTGATCGATATTTCCCGCCATCTGGCTGAAGCCTAATTTTTCGTAAAAATCTTTAGACTTCTGAAGATCTTTTACGCTGAGACTGATTGAAAAAGCGCCTAAATTCATACTTGTTTATTGTTTAATGCCAATTTATACCCTGCCAGAACCAATCCCCATACTGCAATTCCCAAAACCCAGAACCAGAAAGGAGTCGGAAGCATCACCATATTGTAAATGGTAAAAAAAGTGAAAATAACTCCACAGATGATTGCAGAAGTCGGTTTTCCGTTGTTGGCAACTTTAGTGGAAATAAATCCTGCAAGCAAAGCTCCCAAAGCATAACCGAGAATCACGATAAATTTTCCCATAAACGGTAAATTTTCCACATACGCTCTGAAACCTTCCAGATCATCCGGTCTTAAACCCGCCGGAAAAGGATACAGCGCATGACCAAGTCTTTCCATCAGCCAGACTCCGATTGATCCGGCGATCATTCCTGCGATTACCGCTAAAATTCTTCTTAACATGATGATTACTGATTATTAATTCTTGTTTTAAAATCAAGCGTTCCGTCGTAGCTCTTCCAGTCGCCGATGAGTTCGATATACTGAGATTCCACTTTTTCAGCATCTTTATTCCATTTAAAAGTATAGATGAATTTACCTTTCAGAATTCCGGAATGCTTTCCTTTGTTTTCTTCCGCCAGTTCGTATTCCCCGAAAACGGTTCCTCTTTTTTTGGCATCCTTATATTTGGTAATAATGAATTTGCCTTCGAATTTAGCATAGGTCTTATCAACGAGAGTATATCCCGAAACAAAATATTCCTGATCATTTTTCTTGTTCTGCTCGGAAATATTGATTTTCAGTTTGATTTCCTGATTTTTATTTCCGATAGTTCCTGTGTACGCTTTGCTGTTATTCAGCCAGACATTGGAAATATCGGGCATCTGTGCAAAGATGAAATTGGAAAGAAGTACAAAAAGTAATAAAAGTTTTTTCATATTGTTTTTAGTTTTTTTAAACGCCGAATTGTGCAAGATGATGATTCAAATGTTTTGCAAACATATTGTTCCATTCCTGTGCTTTCAGTTTCCCGAAAGAAAAAGATTCTTTCCCGTCAAAAGCAGAAGCTCCCAATTGCTGTGTTTTCTGGATAAAACCGATGAGTCTTTTTTTCTCTTCTTCAAAGTTTTTATGATCCGAAATAATAAACTGAGGCGCTGTGGGTCCGTTCTGCGGATATGCTTTTTCACCGACAACTTTAGATTTTACAAAAGATTTAAGGATGAATTTTGCAATAGCTCCCGGCTTTTTATGCTTTTCCGGTTCGTAAACCATTTCGTAAGACACATTACAATGCGCCAACATCTGATCTACAGACATTTTCCCCCACAAACCTTTGGTTTCCGGCGTAAGATTATTAATCCTATCAATGTAATTTTGAGCATCTTTTGCATCAAAAACGTTTTCCATAGTTTAATTTAATTGTTAAAAAACAAATATATCAGTTTTTTCCGATCCTTTTTTCATCATTTAACAAAAAGAATACAATCCATTATAAATCAAATTATTAATCGAATAAATTTAAGTTTAGGATAATGGGTTTTGATCAGATTTTTTTTATAATTTAAAAATTCAAAAACTGATATTCAGAATTTGTGATAATAAATGTTTAGAGAAACCGTTAACCAAAATAAAACTATAATCTTGAAAAATTCTGTTACCTTTTTATTACTTTTCATTTGTTCTTTTTACCATGCACAGGAAATGGAAATATGCAAATGTGATCTTTTAAAAAAATCCGAAGACAGTATTAACGCTTTTTACGCAAAACATAAGTTTAAGACGATTTCCAAAAAAGAAGCTTTGAAGCCCAAGTATGATTACATTTCAGTTAAATATTTAAAAAATTATTCAAAATCGCAGGATATTGTCGATTCTTTGGAGCTTAAAATCAGTAATGAGATAAGCAAAATCGTTCCTGATACGGCTTATGTTTCTTATAAAATTCGGGACTCTATTGAAAGACTTGAATATTCAAAAAAATTTGGAGATATTCCGAAACCCGTAATTATCAAGACAGGTAAACTCCATGGTGCTATAGCTGTCTTATATCAGACCCGTAATGTTTATCATCCAAAATATTATCTTAGAATTTCTTATGATGAAGGGAAAAGCTGGAAAAACTATTATACTGGCTTGGAGAAAAGTGCTAATTATTTATTCAAAACAAATTCTAAGTATCCTTTATGGAAAAATAAAAACAGCATACAGATTGAAGCAGATATTGTGAGAATGATTAAAGAACCTTTGTTTCCATCAAGTCCCCTTCCGACATATGAAACAATTGAAAACAACGCTTTAATAACTTTAAATTTAAAAGAAATTATTAAAGATTCTGATGATGATGGCATTAACGATCTTGAAGAAAAATTTGTCTATTTTACGAATCCTTTATCAGCAGACACAGATAAAGACGGCATTATGGATTTTGACGACGAAAATCCCCGATATAAAAGCCTTAACAACGATTTTACAAAGCTCGTAGAAATATTAAGATTCGGAGATTATCCATTACTGACAAATAATTCTACAGTACGAATGGATGAATTTATCACCGATTTAAAAACAGTTCACGATGATATACAAACTCAGATAGAAAAGCAGAAATCTGAATTTAAACCACGAGAAAAAAGTTTATTGGATTTATTAGAATTTAAAGTTATTGTTACAAATGATGAAAACATCAGGCGGATGGATACCTATGGAGAGAAAACCATATTTCTGACTTCTAAGGAGTATTCTAATTATTTAAAATATAATTATGGTATTAATTATTGCAATTACAGAAAAATTTTCAAATGTGATGATAAAAAAGATACATACATTTTAACTTTTGACAGCTTAATAATTGGAGAAACCTATATTTTTATCAAAATTACTGAAGGTTGGATTGTGAGAATCGGAAATAGATGGCAAGCCTAAATAAAAATTCCCCGCCAACAGCAGAGAATTCATATTTAAATTAACTTAAATTATCTCTGAACAGCTTTCTTCATCGCATCGGGACGAAGAACTCTGTAGCGGACTTCCATATCTTTCGGAATGTAGAAAACGAGTGGCAGTTTGCTGTTGTATCTTACGGTTTCCGGCTGGATGTAAACAAATTTTTTCGTCAGTTTCTGATCCGGGCAAGCCATTAAAGTTCCTCCGGTTTCTCCTTTGGATTCTACTTCGTAATAATTGTAGCCCCATCCCTGAAGATCCTGCGTATTTACTTTTCCGATTAAAAAGTGTCTGTTGCAGTCGAGCATTTTTTCTGTTCCTACAAAAAATTCCACTTTAAGGTCATTTTCATTTTTAGCAACCGGAAGCTGTACATAAACCTGCTTAAAACCTTCTTTCGCTTTTGGGAACATTTCGATCTGTAACTTCTCGAATTTTTCTGTTTTCTTTTGTGCAAATGCATTCACTGCTGCAAAGAGCATTAATCCTGAAATAATTGTCTTTGAAAATTTCATAAGTCTTGTATTTATTTTGTAAGTTCATTCAGGACAAAAACCGTTCCAAATTAAACAATTGTTTAATTTTAAATATTATGTTAAGTTTAAAACGATAGATTCATTTAGTCTAACGAAAACATTTACACTAAATTTACATTTTTTATTAAAATAATACATTTATCTTATTTTTATCACAAAACATTGAATAAACATTATTTAATTTTCATATCTTCATCGCAAATAAAAATTAATAACTGTAAAAACACGTTTCTGCATCATATTCTGATTGATGGTTGCGGCTTAAGCAAAAGAAAATTATTTTCATTATCCGTTTTCTTACGGGAAACTATGCTTAAGCGAAATCAGTTCTTCTATCAGAGGATGTATCTGCTTTATAAGAAAACGCCGTTTTGGCTAATAACAAAAAATATGAAAATCTACACTTTTTTACTTTTTACATTGTTTTCAGGTCATCTTTTTTCTCAGAATAATTTTGAGTATGAAAGAACATGGGGAACTTACTTCGGAGCAAACGGCGGTACGCCTGAAGGTATCTTTGCAAATAAAGGAATTCTTTTTGACTCTCAAAGAAATATGCATATGAGAGGACATGTATCAAATACGTTCAGTTACGGAGCAGCATATTTTAATCAGTTTTTATTAGGTGGTGGCAACCCATATAATAGTCAGCAACAGGGATACAATTTATTTGAGGCTAAAATTTCGTCTATGGGAGTACTTTCGTATTACGGATATCACAATTCTCTCAACAACTTTCTTCTGGAAAATATCGACAGCCAGGATAACAAATATTATATTCTCCATTCTACAGCACCTGCCATTTTGCCAACAGCGGGAGTTTACCTTACTAATGATCCTCAACCATCTTCCACGATGAAAACTATTCTGGTAAAATATTCTCCTTCAGGAACACTTCTATGGGCAAGTTATTTACCAACCTCTAATCGCGCCATAAATATCGAATTTGATGAAGCCGATAACCTGTATATTTCCGGCAGGACAACCATAAACAACAATGTATCTACAGCTGGTGTACTGCAGGAAAACTTTGATCTGGTATTAAGCTCTTCCGGAGATCCGACTCCAAATGATTACTTGCTGAAACTCTCTCCCAGCGGACAAAGAATCTGGGGAACCTACACGCCTTTCGGTATAGGACCTGCCATGAAATATTACAATGGTTCTCTGTATATCATTTCCGGTAAAAACATCAACCCTGCACTGAATACGACCGCTACTCCGGGAGCGTTTCAAACTTCTGTTACAGCAAGCTCTATTACCAAAATGAATGCTACGAACGGAACAAGAGAATGGGGTACTTATTACGGTCCTTCAGAATCAGTGAACTATTTTTCTCTCGCGGACATTGCGGTAAACGAAACCGGGATCTATATCACCGGAACAGACTACAATTATGATAATGCAAGCTTCTTTGGAACACCTACAAGCTATAAACAGTATGTAACAGGAGGTTCGGATATTTTTCTTTCAAAATTCTCTTTATCCGGCGATCGGGAATGGAGTACCTACTTTGGATCTTCGGCGGAAGATATGAATGAATTTGATAAAGTAATTGCCGTAAACGGAAATGATATTTACATTACCGGTAATACAATTGGTTCAGGAAGCAATATTGCCACAACGGGAAGTTATCAGGTAGCACCGCAACAGAATAATTCAAATTCCGTTAACTTATATTTCGCAAAATTCAACTCTTCAGGAAACCTTGTATGGAGTTCTTATTATGGAGGCACTTCAGATTTTCCTACCTTCGTTGTACCGATTAATGTAGCTTTCAAGGATAATTCGCTGTACTTATTCGGAAGCACAAATTCCAATACCGGATACAGCACGGAAGGTTCATGGATGCCCGTACGAAATCCTGCCAATACCATCGGTTTAACATCATTTATCGCAAGATTTGACAATAAAAGTCTGGGTACTTCTGAAAATGCAGCGTTGTCTGACCTCGTTCTGTTTGATAATCCTAATAATGGAAATTTCTCTCTTCGCGGAAAAGATCTTACCAAAGCAGAATGCAGTATAAAAATTTATGATATGGCGGGAAGAATGATTACGGCACAAAAACTCAGCAATGCATATTCCCAACATTTTAATATGCAGAATATCCTGAAAAAAGGAAATTATATTATTGAAATTTCTTCTTCACGCCAATCCTTAAAAACATTTAAAATGACTGTACGCTAAACCGTTGTTTTATATAAGAGGTTTCAAAATAAGAACACCGCAAATCCTAGGATTTGCGGTGCTTTTATTTATTTAGTTGCTCTTAATCTCTACGACATCACCTTTCGTATGCGCATTCATCTGTGGTGCGTAATAATTCTGGATCGTGGTAATTCCGTTTGAGAATCTTCCGGATGCATTGGCAACGTAATCGTACTCAAAAACATACTTTCCTTTCGGCATCTGTTCAATATAGAAATTTGTGGAAGCATCTTTGGTCGACTGATAATATCCTAAATTATTCTTCCACTGATACCCCGAAAGTACATCCAAAGGCTCAAATCCTGCTGCTCTCATGTCTTTGATGTGGATGAATTCCATCGGTCGGTCGGTATTTAAAATCATTCGTACCGTCACTTTATCGCCTACTTTTAACGGAGTTTCCGGAGTGATTTTCTGCAATTCTTCCCCATTCACGGTTTTTATTTTTCTGTACAGTTCTTTGGTGACGGACAGGTAATTTTCAGAGGATTTTATCTTATCCAGATCTTCGTAATACTGCCAGAACAAACCTCCCTGTACAATTCCTGCGCCCGGTTTTTTGACGGTAACGCTGGCTAAACTTTTATCCAAAAGATCAGATTTTACCGTAGATTTCACATAACCTGTTGCCTGAGTCTGTGGCTGAAGTTCTTTTCCGCCCCAAATAATGGTCGCCTTGTCACTTTCCGCAGTCGTCCATGATTTTCCTGAATTTAAAATCGTAAAAATAACTTCTGAAGTTCCTCTTGAGTTCCCCCATGAATTCACTTCTTTCTGCGTAATCAGCCAGATTTTCAAATCTTCAATGAATTTCTGATCGTTTGGTTTCAGTTTATTAAATACTTCCAAAGCTCCTGCATGATTCACCACTTTCGAGCTGAACCAGCCCCAGTCATCAAGATTCTGTTTCCAGTAAACACCCTGCGTTTTTGAATCTACGGAAGTTTCTTTCAGGTAATTTAAAAGTTTATCCGAACCTTCTTTTAATCCATAATCATTCATCAGTAAAGCGGTACGATGCAGTCCGAAAAAGGTAAAATCTGTAATTTTCATCGTCTTTACTTTCTGTTTTACCAAGGATTTTAAAGTCGCTCCTTTTCCTTTTAACGGATACTGTTTTTCCCAGTAATTTCGGGTGTCGAGATAGTCTAAAGTCCAGTTATTGATTACATTTTCTTTTCCCGCACTGAGCGAAGTCGAAGTGTATTTTTCAATTTCATTATCTACGTATTTGATCAGGTTGGAAACCATTTCATTTTCTTCAGTACTTTGGTAATCTTTTACATTATCTTTCAGCCAGACATTGATTTTTCCTAAATTTTTAAGAATGTACAATGATGTGGAATACGAACTCGGATAACCTTTATACCACGAAAATCCTCCATCCGGATTCTGCAGTTTCTCTAAATCTTCCCAATCCTGATGAATGGAATTTTTCATTGAATTGACATCGAACAGCAAAGCCAGTTTCGCCATTTGTTCTTCTTCATTTTTGCTTTCCAGAACCCACGGTGTTTCTTCCAACAACAACTGTTTCAGTTCCTGATTTTTTTCAAGATTGGAATTCAATAATCCTTTATTCTGGTATTCTTCGAAAACAGTTTTCAGTTTCGGATTGGCTTTAAAGATTTCTGATGCCAAAACATCCGCAAACCATTTGTTAAAAATGACATCTGCTGAATTGTTCTGATCATTTTTCAGGCTCGGAAGCGCAAACATGATCTCCCAGATTGGGTTGGTCGTAAGTTCCAGCGTATTGGAGACATTGGAAATCGTGGTGGAAGTTGCATTTTTAAGGTTTTCCAGTTCAAATGTTTTGGTTTCGCCTTGTTTTACAAAAACAGGAACCGCGTCTGTTACGAGCATTCTGTTCGGTAGAACCGCAACAGCTTTCTGTTCTCCATCGGAATATTGTCCTGCTTTTGCCACCACTTTTAAAATAATGGATGAAACATTGTTTGGCACTTTTATTTTCCATGTCAAAGCGGAGTTTCCGTTTTCATTTAATTCAAAGTTCTGAATGCTTGAATTTAAACCAAACTGAGACGAAATATCTTCATTGGTGAACGCATCCAGAATCTGTAAGCTTGCCGAACCGTTTAATTTTTTGTTCGTTAAGTTCGATAGTTTGGACTGGAGATTCAGTTCATCACCTTCTCTCAAAAATCTCGGATAGTTTGGCGTTACCGAAAATTCTTTCTGCGTTACG
>NZ_QEHP01000080.1:22309-103550 GCF_003094695.1 Chryseobacterium sp. HMWF035
TTTCCATTTTGTCAGTGCTTCCGGAGAAGTAAATTCGAAGCTTACATTGCCTTCGGAATCGGTTCTTAGATCCGGGTAGAAAAACGCGGTTTCATTTAGGTTTTGGCGAACGGGAATATTTTCCAAAGGTTTATCATCTTTATCCAGTATACCATCTCCATCGGTTCCATCATAATATTCTTTCTTTTCCTGCTCTGTTAATTGTCTTCCTGAATTAAGAATATCAATTGCCGCATCATCCATTCTTACACTTGATAATTTCATTCGAGCTTTTGCTGACGGCGGTGTATATGCCGCTGCTTTTACGCCTTCTACATTAACCATTCCTGTTCTGGTTTCTAAAAGGTTACTTTTGTTATACATCCACAATATACTTCCGTCAAACCAGTTAAAAACAGGAACCTCAACCTGTTCTCCTGAAAAATAATCTAATCTTTTCTGGTAATTTTTTTGTCGCAGATAATCTCTCAGTTCGTATGATACTGTACTTATAAACGGAGCATATAAAGTGTACCAGTCATATTGATTAACAGCAAATTTATCCAAAGACATATCGTACATATTCGCTAAAACTTCTGCATTAATTTTCTCTTTCTCAGTTCCTGAAATTTTTACAGACCATTTTTCTTTTGAATTCGGCTGAATTTTATCTCTGAAAGTAAGGGTTTCAATCGTTAAGGATTGATCAGTATCATCTATATCCAGATTTACAGATTCTGTTTGGACATCATTAAAGGCAACTACCTGAAACTGTACATTCAAAATTCGTATATCTCTATCTTTTGGAATATCTGCAGTATATTCCAGCATTCCGTTTTTAAAAGGCAAAACTTCAGAAACCGTTTTTCCGGAACCATTCTGTACAAAAATATTCAGAAGAGCGTTCGGAACCGAAGAATAAACCGTAAATACTGCTTTTTCTCCTCTTTTCAGTTCTTTTTTGGACTGTACAACCGTCAGGAAAGTTTTTTGATCGGTTTTAAGTGTTTTTTTGTCCCAAATACTGAAATTCTGCAGCGTTTTTATCGTGTCTTTTCCTTCAATATTATACAGTTCCAACTGATAATCTCCGGCTTCCAGTTTTCCTAAGTCCAGATTGGTTATTGGTTGTTGGTTGTTAGTTGCTGGCTGTTGTATTTTCTCAAGAATTACGGTTGATTTCCAGTTTTTAGGTTCATCATTTTTATCGTAAAAATCATGCGGAAATCTGCTGATGAATTCTTCTTTTGAGAATTTTGGTAAATCCTGAACTTCCGATTTGAAATTCTGTCTGAAAATTCTGTCCGGAGACACCAGTTTTGATAATTTTACCTGATACGATTTTTTAAGAAACTGTTCGTTATAATTTTTTGTTTCAACATTCAGTTTTACATTTTCATCAGAAAAAACATTCTTTATTTCTTCAGCCTGAATATAGTGAGAAACGGAAGCTACTTTCAACTGGGTATCTGCAGTCTGTGTCTCGCCGTTGATATCTGTAACAGAGGCATTAATTTCATAATTATCAATCTGAATTCCTTCTACATTTTCATCTTTTTTAGGATCAATTTTAATGATAAATTCTCCTTTTTCATTGGTTTTTGCTTCTCCTAAAACTGAGTTTTCATTATCATCATCATTTTGCGGATACCATGAAAAATATCTCCCGCGGATATTTCGTTTTTTAATTTCATAATTAACGGTTGTATTGCTTAAAGCAACTCCGGAAAACATCATGGCTTTCCCTTTCAGTTCTATGGTTTGTCCGTATTTGTACTCATCTTTTACAGGATCGAACGTCACTTCAAATTTCGGTCTTTTATATTCCTCCACTCTGAAATTTTTATACCCGTCATTTCCATCTGTTCTCAGATAAAAAGTTCCGTTCAGTTTCCCTTTCGGAAGCACAAAACTTCCGTGATAAGAACCGAATTCATTGGTGGTAAATGTCTGCGAAGAAACTTCCTGTCCGTTGGTGTCGGTTAATGTAATTTTCTGTTTTAATCCGGCAACTACAGATTCTATATCTTTATCACGCTGTGTATTAATGACTTTAAAATAAACCGTCTGTCCCGGTCTGTAAATTGCCCGGTCTGTGAAAATCTGTACCTTGCTTTGTTTTGTTTCTATGTTCAGATCACTATTGTAACCCCTTTCTCCATAGACTTCCATGATCTGCACATCATTGGTTTTTGGCTGTCGGATCAGGAATGTTCTGTAATAATCATTGTTTTTTGTCGCAGGAAATTTGAAAATACCGTTATTATCTGTTTTACCGTTTATTTTGGTTAAATTATTATTGGAAACAAATTCATAAAACGTAAGATTTTCGTTAATTACGGGTTGTCCGTTTTCACTGTTCACTAATTTCAATTGATTGGATAACTGATCTCTGTCTGTTTTTGACTGATAAATAATTCTGTTATCCGAAACCAGAAAATAAAAGTCTTTTTCCGCTTCGGTTTCGTTGTCGCTGATTCCGGCAACGTTGTATTCGGCAAGATAAATTCCCGGCGGAAGAGATTGTATTTCTAAGGAAGTTTTATGGTTTTTTATATCTTTCGGATCATCCAGTTTATAAGCTTCTTTCCTAACCAGATTTTTTTTAATCTTATTAAATTCAGTAGAATACGAGTTTTTGGCGTACTGCAAAAAAGTAGTGATATCCTCTTTTACTTCGTAAATCGTAATAGAAAAGGCGGAAACATTTTTATATTCTGCCACAAAATGAATCGGCTTATTGCTTTGGGTCTGCTGTTCATATTTAATATTCAGAAACGGATTCAGGATCTGATTTTCTTTATTTTTAATATTATCAATAAAAGGAGATTTGGGATACTGCTTTTTTGCCTGATCCGCAACTGCAAGAGCTTCTTTTTCCTTTTTTTGGGAAAGCAACTGTTCTATGATATCTTCCATGATCAGAACTTTATAATCGCCTTCCGTTTCGGTTTTCAAAAGGTTTTGAAGCTGAGTCAGACGATCTTTACACAGTGTGAAATTACAGTTATCCTGCAATTTTTTATGCATGAAATACAATTTGGAATTTCCCGAATTCTGTGCTATCAGATCATCATAGATCGCATTAATCTTTATCTGATTTTCAGTAAGTTCATTTTTGGTAAAGAGACCATTATCAGAAAGAAATTCGATCTTTTTGGTTGAATACCAATCCCATAAAGTCGGGAAATAAGAAATATAATCGTTGTAAGAAAAAGCCTTCTCATATTTGATCAGGGAAATTTTTCTCATATTATCTTTTTGCAGATCAAGTTCCTGATATTTTTTATTCAGATAATTTTTAAAATCAAGCTTGCTCCATGTCTCGATCTGCGAGAGATCCTGAGAATTGATATTGGTACGCTGTTCGATCTCCCAGGAATGTTGGTTGTAATAATCGAGGAAAAAACCATTCAGCAGAACTTCAAATAATATCCTGTCATCGTCTTTCAGTTGTTTTTCTACATCACTCAGTTTTTTGAAAAGCCTGCTTACGGAATCGTTCTTTTCATCGTCCTGTGTTTGGTTTACGATACTGAATTCTGCCTTTAAAGACTGGATAAGCTGTAAAGTATTGTTATCTTTCATCGCCTGTTTCTGTATTTCTGAAATGATGGGAAGATTAGATTTATACGCTCCTTTCTGGGAATTTGCTGATATTTTTTTCCATTGCTCTTCATAATATTTCTGGGCGGAAATCCCCGAAAAATTCAGCAGGAGAAGCAAAAGCATAAAAATCTTGGAAAATCTTTTCATATATGTTATTTTTGATAAATGAATTTCTTAAAAGTACTGAAAAAATCCGTTATAGACAGTCAGTTTTACGTATCCTTAACGGGAACTCTTTTTGCAGTATTTTTCATGTTGGAGCAAAACACGTTCCGCTATCCGACGGTTTTCCTCCTTTTTATAACGTATTTCAGCGGTTATCTGTACACCAAATACCAGAAAACAAAGCATTTTTTTAAAATTCTGATTCTGAATGCTGTTGCAGGAGTTATCTGCTCGTTGTTAATTATTCATAACCACAACGAAATACGGTTGATGAAATGGTTTGTAATCGTTGTTTTAGGTTTATTATACAACAGTTTTTTTCTTGATGTTTATATCCGGAAAATTCCTTTGCTGAAGGTATTTTATGTAGGATTGGTTTGGGGACTGATGAATTGCTGGCTTACGTTGCCGGAATTCAGTATTCCGATCTTCCTGATCAGTTTTTTCTTCATTACGGCTTTGGTTTTACCTTTCGACATTCGGGATATGAATGTTGATACCGTGAAAACATTTCCGACGATGATCGGCATTCAGAACACAAAATATCTGGCTTATCTGCTTATTTTTATCAGCAATATTCTGTCTGTTTTTTATCTTGATTTCAATTATGCTCTTGCTTTTTTTCTTTCAAGCATCATTACGTATATTTTCATCTATTTCTCTGAAAATGAAAGAGATGATCTGTATTTTTCCTTCGGGGTAGAAACTTGTTCGGCACTTCCCTTTTTATTTTTAGGAATAATGAAGTATTTTTGACGAATGATTATCAAGAAGCTTTCCCTGTACAATTTTAAGAACCACACCGAGAAAAAATTCGAATTTTCTCCACAAATCAATTGTTTTGTAGGGAATAACGGCGTGGGAAAAACCAATATTCTGGATGCGCTTCATTATCTTTCCGTAGGCAAAAGTTTTTTGGGAAATACGGATCTCAACAATATTAAAAATGATGAAGATTTCTTCACGATAGATGCTGAAATTCAGAATGATGACAGTGAGGACAATATCAAAGTGCTTCAGCCTAAAGAAGCGAAAAAAGTCATTAAAAAAAATGATAAGAGCTACGACAGAATGGCGGATCACATCGGCTATTTACCCAGTGTGATGATTTCTCCGTATGATTCAAATTTAATTTCAGATTCGGGAGAAAGCAGGAGAAAATTTCTGGATTCGATGATCTCACAAACGGATTCTGAGTATCTTTTTGATTTAATTCAGTACCAGAAAACCATTCAGCAGAGAAATGCTTTGCTAAAATATTTTGCCAAAAACAGAGTCTGGGATAAAGATTCACTGGAAATCTATGATGATCCGATCATTAAATTCGGAACAAAAATCTTTACTAAAAGAAAAACATTCGTTGAAAAATTAAATCCGATTGTTCAGAATTTCTACAGGATTATTTCCGGAGGAAAAGAAACGGTTTCTGTGCTTTATGAGTCTCATCTGCTTGAAAATTCCTTTGAAAATCTGCTGAAAGAAAGTCTGGAAAGAGACAGAATGCTGACTTATACTTCGAAAGGAATTCATAAAGATGATCTGCTTTTTGAAATGGATGCTGTTTTAATTAAGAAAATAGGTTCTCAGGGACAGCAGAAATCCTTTTTAATTTCTTTGAAACTGGCGCAAATGAGCCTGATAAAAGAGTTAACAAAAAAAACGCCTATTCTTTTGCTGGATGATATTTTTGATAAACTGGACGACAGCCGTGTTTCTCAATTGATAGAATTGGTGAATCAGGAAAATTTCGGACAGATTTTTATTACGGATACACATCGTGAACGCACGGAAAGTGTGGTGAAGAAGATTAATGAGGAAAGTATCATTTTTGAGATTTAGACCATGAAAAATATACTGTTTTTATTTTTTGCTTTTTGTTCTTGTTTTCATTCAGGTCAAAAGAAGAAAAATGCGAAAGACGTGCCTGATGATTATGCTTTTTCAGAAGGTGAAATCAATAAAAATTACCAGCCGGTTTCATTCGGTCAGAGAATAAAAAACTATCCTTTTAATAAAGCAAGTAAAATCAAAATCGTTTCTTATAACTTAAATTTTAAAAAGAGTTCAGGATATATACCTCCTCCACCGCCGCCAAAAACAAAAGAAGATTCTGTACAATTGAACGAATTTTATCATCTTCCCAAGTCCATAGATTTCAGAGAGATTATAGAAAATCAATCTGAAAAAGAAATTGAAGAATCTAAAACTCTGAATTTAGAAGAAATATCAAAACTCAGTCATATTATTTTTAATACCTGTAATAAACATGTTATCACCATGTTTTCTCAGTCAGGATGCTTTTTCCCAAGAAATGCCATTGTTTTTTATGATGAAAACGACAGAATATTCGAAATAATTGAAATTTGCTTTGAGTGCGGAAATGTAGAAAGCTATCCTTCAAAATTTTTCAACTGGAAAAAAGCCTGTGAATTGATATATCCTGAATTAGAAAAATTTTTCCAAAGCAAAGGTTTGCAAACACAATACAAAGAAAAATAAATGAAGAAGAAAAAACGTGAATTCCAGTCCTCGGAACTTGTAAAATCTTTTGCCAAAATTCATGGTTTTGAGCATAAACTTTTAGCTTTTGAGATTAAAGATTTTCTTTCGGATTATCTTGATGAAAGCCTTTTCAACGAAATCCAGAGTGTAAATATTGAAAACAAATGCGTTTTTATAAAAATTAACTCGCCGCTTTTGAAGCATGATTTCCAGATGCGGAAAAGCTTTTTCCTGAGAAAATTTCAGGATAAATTCGGTGTGGAGAAGTTTGATGATCTTCAGATATTGTAAAAATTAGATTTTACTCTTCTTCAGGTTTTGTAGATTTCGTATTGCTCATGAGTTCGTCTGCTTTTTTATCAAGACCGGATCGTATCGGAAAGAAAAACTTCAGCGGATGTTTTAAAAAATACCTGAAAATTCCTTTGTAAAGTTCTCCAACCTGTCCGAAATTCAGTTTTCTGGATCTGAAAGCCAAAAACATAGACAAACTGAAGCTTACCAGAAAGTTGAAAAAACCAATCAGGAAAACCGTTACCAGAGAAATGAAGAAGGTATAAGAATCGATTGTAAAATCTTTCCCGTACAATCCCAAAGCTAAATTTCCTGCGGCAAAAGTGATGTGTCGAATATCAAGATCCAGTCCTAAGAATAATCCTACCGGAGCTGTTGCCCCAAGAAATACCCCGAACCAGAAGTTGGATACAATTCCGGGCCAGTTTTTAGCGTAGTATTTGGATAGTCCTTTGGCAAAATTTTTACCGAATAAACGACTGATGGAAATACTTTTCGCAATTCTTTCCGGAATCTGATAGAACACCGAATTGTTTCCGATATTCCCTGAAATAATTCCTGAAATGAAAAGATAGAATCCCGCAATACAGGCGTGAAGAATAGCTTTAGATTTAAAAGGATCCAGATCTTTCAGTAATTTATCCGATCTTTCTATGGCTAAATTTTGCGAGAAAAATACATCCAGTCCGTAAATAATCAGCAAAGCAATCGGGAAGGAAAGCAAAACATTTCCTACAAAAGCAATAAACTGGCTTCTGAATAATTTGGAAACCAAATGGGCAAATTCTGTACTGCTGCTTTTAATATTTCCTTCTTCTGCCAAAACTTTCGTCATTGTTGCCGCCGTCATTGCAGGCTGTTTCGTTGCTAAGGTGAAACCCATGAGATAGATCATCACGAATCCCATAGCATAGTTCATGGAATACAAAAATGCATGGGAAAAATCGCTTCCGGGAATGTATCCGTACAGCATTTTCAGTACACACAAAGCACCAACAATAATTCCTCCTCCACTCGCTTTGTAGAACATCGTCATGTACTCTTTCCGGCTCGAAGTGATGTAGTGGGTTCCTGTTTCGGCAGTGTGATTCGTGATCAGGTGCGAAATCAGCCTTGTACTGTCGTTGATGAGTTCAGAAATGTTATTCCTGTGAGATTTATAGCTTAAAATATTAAAAACCAACTGTTTGGAATTCAACAAAACATCCTTCTCTTCATCAATAACCAAAAGCTGAATAATTTCAAAAATTCGCTGTACCTGTTGGCGGATTTTAAGAAGCGACTGATTGATTTTCCCCGAAATTCCGTATTTGGAGGAGTTTTTAAAGGCAATATTTACAAATTCCAGACATTGCTCGATGTAAATTTTAATCTGCTTATAACGGCTGTTTTTGGAACTGAGCTGAAGCTGATTGTCTTTTTCGAAATCTGCCGCCAGTTCTTCCAGCTCATTTTGCAATGCCAGAAAAGGATTATCGAAATTTTTGTACTGAGGAGCCATTCTTACGACTTCAACTTCCATGGCAGAACCGGTAACTCGCCATGAAAGGATGTTCATAGAGAACAGCATTTCTTTCTTCACTTCCGGACTGATGATAAAATCTGAAATCCCTAAAAGTCTGAAAAGCTCATCAATTTCATTTTCAGGGAGATTATGAAAGAAACCCAAATCATCTTTTGGGGTAAGACTTACGTTATCAACCATATACCAAATCGTATTTTCATTAACGACCGGCGGAAGAATTTTATTCAGAATTCTTTTTTTAAGCTCGGGAAAGAAAGCATTCTCCGAAAGAATATTGGCTTCCGTAAGCGATAAATTAAAGGCTTTTCCTTGAAATATATGATGAAGATAGTATTTAAAATTTTCAAGAAGCTCAGGATTGTTTCTGAAAAAATCAAGCACATGTGTAAAATCAGATTTTTTTACACTGCTCAGAATTTCGGCAAGCGGATCTAGCGAAACCGTTTCATTCTTAAAAGAAAAATATTTTTTAAGAACGGAGTCAAAATTTGTGCTGGAATTAAAAAGTTTCATTGGTGCAAAGATACTATTTCAAACGCACATTCCTCATCTGTCTCATGATCCAGTTGTGTTTCTTTCTCAGATACGGCGACGGATTCTTGGGATCGTATTTTTTAGGGTTGGGTAAAACGGCTGCAATCCAGGCTGCTTCTGAAGTGGTGAGATCTTTGGAAGATTTCCCGAAATAGTATTCCGAAGCGGCTTCTATCCCGAAAACGCCCTGTCCCATTTCAATGGAATTCAGATATCTTTCAAGAATGATGTCTTTATTCCAGACTTTTTCGATGATAAAAGTATACACTGCTTCCAGTCCTTTTCTGATCCAGCTTCTGCCCTGCCAAAGAAAAATATTTTTTGCAGTCTGCTGAGAAATTGTGCTTCCTCCTCTTAGTTTCTTACCTTTTTCATTGTTTTTCATGGCTTTTTCGATGGCTGTATAATCGAAACCGTCATGATCGAAAAATTTCTGATCTTCAGAGGCAATTACAGCTTTTTTTACGTTACTTCCCATTTCATCATAGGAAATATAATCTCTCTGCAACCTTCCGTATTCGAAGAGTCCGCCAATCTGGGTAAGCGTGATGGGAGGATTGAAAAACCTGCCCCACACAATAAAAACTACGTTCAGAATAAGAAGAATAAATATAATCTGTTTAATTTTTTTCCACATAATTTTTAAAAAAGAAAGTCAAAAATAAGGAAATACTCCGAGTTATTGCAATTCTTTCATGTAAGTAAGCTGATAACCGGGTAAAAGTTCCGGATGAAAAATTTTAATATAATCTTTTAATACCAAATCTGCACGCACCACGCCGCTTTCAAAAAAATCATTTGCCTGTCCTTTTTCCTTTCCTGTAATCACATAGATTTTTCCTTTGTTGAATACCTCCAGTTTGCTGTAAAAAGGATTCATGCCCAACATTTCTTTTTTGGAGATATGATTTCCTGCATTAATCCAGTATTGTACTCTGTCTGATTTTGCAAAAACCTCTTCAAAGCTCATCGTTACGGCTTTCTGATCTGTATTATCTTTAAGAATATATTCTGCATTGGCATCGGAAATAAAATTTGCGGCAGAAGTTTTTCCTCCCGGAAGATACCAAACATCTCCATACATTTCGTTCGCCAAAACGGTTGGCTTTTCTTTTGCGGTAAGCGCCAGTTTTTTCAGATCACTGTAATTTTTTTCCACCTCATCAAATTTTGCATCTGCTTCTTTTTCTTTTCCGAAAAGTTTTCCGAAAAGCTTGATATAGGCTGTTTTTTCCAAAGGTTTCTGCTCCAGATATTCATCCAGAAAAATGACCTGAATTCCGTTGTTTTTCAGCAATTGGTACGTATTGTCAAAACTTGCGATATGATTGGTAAAAATAGCGTCGGGTTTTAGCGAAATAATTTTTTCCACGTCATATTTCTGCTCGCTTCCCAAATTCTGAATTTTTCCCTGCCTGATTAAATTCTGAATTTTTTCTGAATAAATATATTCCGGATTTGAAACACCGATAATGAGATTTTCTGCATTAAGACCGGAAATATATCCCGCCATACTTGCATTCAGCAGGATAATTCTTTTAAAAGGAAGCTGATTTTTTTTGAAATCATAGGTGAAATTTCCCGATTTGATGTGTATTCCTCCATTCTCTTCCTTGTACTGCACCAAATTTGAAACTGAAACAGCTTCCGAAGGTGAATTTTTTATCTCTCTTTTACAAGAGGTTAGCGCGAAAAACGCGATTAATAGTAAAATTCTTGATTTCATCTTTCAAAGAAAAGAAAAAAGTGCTATATTTGCAAACCTTTAAACGATAAGGAAACAACGGCCTCGTGGCGCAACTGAATAGCGCATCTGATTACGGCTCAGAAGGTTACAGGTTTGAATCCTGTCGAGGTCACAAAAACCGGCATTAGAAGTTTACTTCATGCCGGTTTTTTTTATTTCCGCTTATTTTACCTGACTCTCTAACTCTTTTCTTTAAATTAAACCATAAAGGTATAATTTTCTGATCGCGTTGGATTGAAATGAAATATTGTCATGACTGAAGTTCAGCAATTGACTCCTCCTCATGCGGAAGTTTTTCCCTGATATTTTCACGTTCCAGAATCAGCCATGCTACATCCAGCATTTTGGTGACGTGCAAATACGGATCTACGATATTGCGCTCCGGTGTATTATTGAAGGTTCCGAGCGAGAAATACACGACTTCCGAAAGAAACTCTTCGAATTCCTCAAGACGGTATTTTTTAAAAGCCTTTCTGAAAACTTTTGCCGGATCGCGGTATTCTTTTTCCGACAGTGATCCCTGTAACATCGGGTTTTTATGTTCCGAAAGTTCATGAACCAGCCATTTTCCGTGCTTGTTTCTAAGGGAATATGCTGCGCGAATAAACGACCGGAGCGACTGATGAAAATAAAAGATAACGGAAGCATCTTCAGGAATCCGTGTTTTACGCTGTGCGGCGTATTGCATGATGAGATTTACATGTTTTTTGGCGGTTACCAAATCATGAAACTGGAAAAATACTTCCATCAGCGAAAGTGCGGAATGTTTCTTCCGACCGCACCAAAAGCGGGATTCAAAGTCTATGCTGTTCTTTTTCATACGAAGAAGGTTTTGTGTTTTTATTGCTTTTTGGGGTTGCTTATGTAACTTATTTTACAAATGTAATAATATTTCATCATTGCGCACAGAAAACCGCACTGTTTTTTTTCTCTTTCTTTTAATTTGTTAACATGGACGATGAAAAAGACGTAATCATTTCTATTTGCAAATACATTTACACTAATTGGATTTCAAAAGCGGAATCTCAAAGAGATTTTGCGTCAAAATGTGGTGTAGAAGAAAGTACCATAAGAAGAATTAAAAATATTGCGTTAGGAACATCCAAGACTGATTATAATATGTCCTTAAAAACTTTAATCAGAATTTGCCGAAAAAAGGAGATTACCTTAGAAGAATTTTTTAGAAATATAAATTATTTTAATAACAAAGATTAATTTAAGACTAAAAATACCATAGAGATTTAGATTAAAACTAATACAATTAAATGGAGAAAAAGGTTGGATTGCAATTTGTAATGCAATTAAAAAAAATATTTGAAGAAAAAAATTGGTCTAATTATGAAAGTAATGATTACGTATTTGAAAGTCTTTGCAACTTGTCTGAATTGTTAATCGAATCAGAAGAGGAATATGAATTATTTTTAGATTTAATCAAAAGATATAGTTGGCTATCACTTAATGATTATGGTGTCAAGGTTAAAAAACTTTTAGAACTTATTTTAACTAAGCCTGATATACCTATAAATAAATTTTATACTTTCCCAATAATTAAACCAGAAGATCAAAAAAAGAATAAAAGTGGAAATACAGTTTCTTATATGTTTAAAGGCATTAAACCTTTTATAAAAGAAGCCAAACATATAAAGTTTGAAGAATTAACATTATTTGAAGAACTTATTGATCTAAATTTAAAACGAGATGACTATTTAGTATTAGTTGATGATTATATAGGATCTGGACAAACATTATTTGCATGTATTGACGAAATTATTAGAATTAATCCAGAATTAGGAGAAAAAATCATAATTTCTACAATAGCTATTCAATATGATACAATACCTAAAATCAATTCTCCATTATTCTATATTGATCAGGTGCAAAGAGGAATATCTGATTGTTATACTAGTCCTGACAGAGAGAAACATATTAAAACTATGATAAATTTGGAAACAAAGTTGATTTCTGGAAGAAATTTTTCACTAGGATATGAACAATCTGAAGGACTTATTACAATGTTTAGAACTCCTGATAATACATTTCCAATATTTTGGCATGAATATAAGAAAAGTACTAAATTATATCCACCCTTTCCACGAGAGTAACTTATGACTTATGAAAAATAAACACATTTATCTTTTGCTAGAAATCATTAAAAACAATGGCAATGTAAAAAGATTAACTCATGAAGGACTGAGATTTTCTGAAATTGCAGACTTGACATCTAAAGTGATAGCAGATAATTATGCAGAATACATAGAGGACAATATTGTACTAACCGAAATTGGTACACAATTTCTCTCAACACTAACTGAAGATTTTAAAGAAAGAGATAAAAATAATTGGATTATCAAAGAAAATAAATCTAAAATAAAAAAAATAGATAAAGATTTTATATATTTGCCTAATTTAAAAGAATTATCTTTTTAAAAATATTGGGATGAGATGTCTTCTACCCCTTATTGGGAACTTATTTTCAAGCTCAATGAGCTTATAACGTAACAAAATCCAGTAGGTATTTGTTCCGTTAAAGCTCATTTTTCCGCTATGGGAGTATTGGTAATTTCTAATACTCCCAGCTAAAGGAAATCTAAATATGGAAAAAACTAATAGCTATAAAAAAAAATTTACTGAGTTAGCCATTTCAAGTGGTTATTCTGAAGAATATATTGAAAAATGTCTTAAGTATTCAGAACCTTTACTTAATAAAAATCTTCCTGTGATTTATAGTATAAATCACTTGTCCGCATTAGTTGGATATAGCCAAAGCTATCTTACAAGGTCAATGATTTCAACAAGTTTTTTTTATCGACATTTTAAGATAAAAAAAAGAAATGGAAACTTAAGATCTATATCCGAGCCACTACCAAGCTTAAAAGAGATACAAAATTTTATTTTAAAAGAGATATTATATACTCAAAAAGTGAGTAAATATTGTAAAAGTTATATCCCAAAAAAGAATATAATAGAGTATTTGAAATATCATGTTAATGAAAAAGAAATATTGACACTTGACTTACAGGATTTTTTTCCTTCAATCAAATTTGAATTGATTAAAAATTTCTTTTTACAATTAGGATATTCTGACGAAGTAAGCTACTATCTATCAACTCTAACGACATATTGTGATAAACAAGAAAAATTTGATGACAGTCAAAGATATCTTCCACAAGGAGCATCAACAAGTCCTTATTTATCTAACCTTATTTTAAAAGATTTTGATAATAATATAGGTAAATTCTGCAAAAATAGAATTAAATATACTCGCTATGCTGATGATTTAGCATTTTCAGGTGACAATATTCCTTCAGAAGATATTATCGATTTTGTAAACAAAGAACTAGAAAAATTAAGTTTAAAACTAAATCCTAAGAAAATAAATTTTATGAAACAAAATACACCACAGATAATTTCTGGTGTAGTTGTCAATAATAAAATGCAATTACCTAAGCAACAAAGAAACGAAATTAGACAAAAAATGTATTTTATAAATAGATTTGGAATAGAATCTCATTTAGAAAGAATTCAAGAAAAAAGAGAAAATTACATTCCTCATTTATTAGGTAGAATACAATATGCTCTCAATCTTAATCCTGATGATTTAGAATTAAAAAAATATAAAAAAGATTTGCAAGAGATTTATAACAAAGTTAAATAATTTAACAAAATAATCCCGAAAACTCGGGATTTTAAAATTCAAATTCAAACTTACTTAATCTCAACAGGAACCGAGATTTGATCCCAATCCATTGAGAATCCGTTCTTGTTTATTTTGTAAACCAGAGTTTCCTGTTTTGCAGGCAGTGCTTTTGTTTTTACGTCTACACGTAAAGCATCTTTTGCCTGTTCGTATTTGTAGGCGCCCCACTGTTTTGCCTCCTTGTTGAAGATGGCAGTCCATGTTCCGCTTTCTTTGGGAATTAAGAAAAAGCTATATTCTCCGGCAGGAAGTTTTTTACCCTGAACGGTAATATCTTTATCCAGCGTATTTTTCACGAAATACAGGAAAATATAATAAAAGGCTGAAGATTTCTTCCTACTTTTATTAAGCAAATCTTCCCTTATATCGGCTTTCCTTCTGCCATCCTGCTTCACCATAAGAGTCTACAAAGCATATTTTCACATCAGCCATTCCCTGAGAAACAGCGTATATCCAACAAGTAGCCTCCTGTTTATTACGAGTGATAAACCAATGTGCATCACCATTAGCCAAACCCCAGGAAGAAACTCTATGAACCAATAAATCTGCATCTCCCCTGCTTACAATCGCAACTCTTATATGCGCTTCTCCCATAGATGTCGCCTGATATATTCTTGCCATTTTTAAATGATTTTTATGCTTTTATCAAACAGATAAAATTATGATTAAAAATAAATCACAAATATACTATATGAGTAAACAAAATGAAAAAATAATTTCAGCAAATTTTTTATCGGTTACAGCTAAAAAGACCAATTTAAACTCATCTAACATAAATCTCACAGTCTTTCACCCATTAAATTTTAAATAAATTTCGTATATTTATATAGCCACTAAAACTAAAAACTATGACTTCTTTTCAACTGAAAAAAGGTTTGTTATTATGTATTGTTTTTTTTACAGTCAATATAAAAGCCCAAACTTCTGACTCTGCAGACTCAAAAAAAAATCAGGACGATGTAAAATATCCTGTATTACAGGTTAAAGGTCTGTTTCAGGCTAGATATCTTGTGGGTACAACCAAAAATGTAGATGTTAACGGTCTTCATCATGAGGATGGCAGCGGAACAGACAACTCTTTTATAGTAAAATACATGAGGGTACAGATGCGCGCTCAGATCAGTAAAAGAACAGAGGTTGTTGCACTTGCCAACCTTGCCGATTTCAAAAATGATCCAAAATCCAGAGTGTTGGAAAATGCATATTTAAAATATACTTTCAATCCAAAATTAGCATTTACCGTCGGGCAATTTCGTCCTTTGTTCGGAATCGAAGAAACCTACCCTATCGACATTATAAAATCTCTGGACTGGTCTAATCAATATACAGAATTCGGAAAACTGGGCTGGACAAGTTTTCAGATCGGTCTCGCAGCAACAGGACAATTGAAACTGGGAAAAATACCTTTCCAGTATGCGGTTTCTCTGGTTAATGGAAACGGTAAAAACCAAATTAGTGATAATGACAATGGCAAGCAGTACTCTACCCGGCTGGTTTTTGGTCTGGCAGAAAAATATAATCTGAATCTCGGTCTTAATGGAGGTATCGGCGAAGTTTTCAGTAAAAAAATCTATGCTGCCGGAATAGATGTAAGTTCACTTATCCGGTTTAATCCAAAATGGAGTCTGGATATGCAGCTTGAAGCCAAACAGGCTACCAATCATTTACTTTATTTCGCGGTCGCACCGGAACTCAGACCTTCAAATCCGGACGAATATCTGACACGAGGTGTTTATTTCCTGCCGAATATCCGTTACGAAATCAATCACAGAAATTTAAGCGCTTTTGAGCTTTCCTGCCGCTACGAATATCTGGACAGCAATTTCCGGTTAAACTCCAACCCAAGACAAACCACAACACCCATGCTCGGACTTGAGTTCCTGAAGAATTACGGCGCAAGAATACAGCTGGGAATGCAGTTCGACCGTTACAAACACCAGATAGACAATACCACACAGCACAATAACAATCTGTTTATCGTTCAGGTACAGAGCCGATTTTAAACCATCAAAAAAACATAATCTTATGAAAGAAATTAACGTTAAAGCAGTAATCATAACTTTTGTCATTGCATTAATTATTTGGTTTATTCCTGCCCCGCAAGGCGTTAAGGAAAATGCATGGCATCTGTTTGCAATTTTTGCAGCCACAATTTTAGGAATCATTCTTAAAGCCGCACCTATGGGCACAATGTGTATGATGGCTGTTGCATTTACCGCGCTTACGCAAGTAGCAGCACCCGGAGATGCAGGAAAATCCATCACTAAAGCTCTTTCCGGATTTGGAGATAAGGTTATCTGGCTGATCGGGATTTCTTTTTTTATCGCAAGAGGATTTATTAAAACAGGTTTAGGGAATAGAATTGCATTTCTTTTTATCCGTATCTTCGGGAAAAGCTCTCTTGGTCTGGCTTATGGATTAGGATTGGCAGATATGTGCCTTGCTCCGGCAATACCCAGCAATACGGCAAGAGGAGGCGGGATCATCTATCCGATCATGAAATCAATGGCGATAAGCTTTGATTCTGTTCCGGAAAAACCGGAAACCCACCGCAAACTGGGATCATTCCTCACCCTGAACAGCTATTATATGAATCTGATTGCTTCTTCAATGTTTCTTACAGGAACGGCAAGCAACCCTATGTGTCAGAAATTTGCGGCAGGATTCGGAATAGACATTACGTGGATGTCCTGGGCGGCAGCAGGTTTTGTTCCGGGACTGGTCGCATTTTTTGTAGTGCCTTTGGTTCTTTATAAATTATATCCGCCTGAATTAAAAAAAACCGGCGACGCACCCAAAATGGCAGCCGAAAAATTAAAAGAAATGGGACCTATCACCAAAAATGAATGGCTGATGCTTCTTGCTTTTTTCATTTTGCTGGGACTCTGGATTTTTGGAGGTGCATTATCCATTGATGCAACTACAACAGCATTCATTGGTCTTACATTATTATTGTTAACCTCAGTTTTAACGTGGGAGGACGTAAAATCCGAAAAGGGAGCCTGGGATACTATTGTCTGGTTTGCAGTTCTGGTGATGATGGCAAGTTCCCTTAACGAACTTGGATTTATCGGCTGGTTTAGTGATCTTATCAAAATAAAAATCGGAGGAATGACATGGACGGTTGCTTTCCCTGTTATTATTCTCGTATACTTTTTCAGCCACTATATTTTTGCAAGTGCAACAGCCCACGTTGCTGCTATGTATGCTGCATTACTGGGAGTAGGTGTAGCTGTAGGAATTCCGCCAATGCTTTTGGCTATGATGCTTGGCTTTATGGGGTCTATTTATGGGGTTCTTACCCATTATGGACACGGTCCGGCTCCTGTGTTTTTCGGAAGCGGCTATGTAGATCTGAAAGTATGGTGGCTGCGAGGTCTGGAAATCGGGATTGTTCTTTTAGTTATTTATATGATTGTGGGAGGATTATGGATGAAGATATTGGGATACTATTAATCTGAAATTTAAACTATTAACATACAAAAATTACAAGATTTTTAATTTTACTTTAGGCTTTAGGTCCCGCATTTCCAACGGTAAAAACGGTTCATTATCTTTAATTCAAACTCATGTTTTTAAATTCCATGGGCTTCATTCCTGTCTGTTTTTTAAACAATCTCGTGAAGTAGGATGCGTTTTCGAAACCAAGCTGAAAAGCAATCTCTGCAATGCATTTTTCGTTAAGTCTTAAAAGATTTTTAGCTTCGGAAATCAGAAAAATATGAATATGCTCCATTGCTGTTTTTCCTGTTTCCTGTTTCAATAAATCGCTGAGATAACGTGGAGAAACAAAAAGCTGCTGTGCCAATTGTGCAACAGTCGGAAGTCCGTTATGCTCCAATTGACCTTCATTGATGTAATTCTTTAAAGCAGCGTTAAATTTCGAAATCATTTTTCCTTTTATCTGAGGATGATCGACGAATTGTCTTTTGTAAAACCATTGTGCATATTTCAGAATGGACGAAATATGGCTGAGAATAATCTCACGGCTGTATTCGTCCGGGAGATCATTCTGTCGGACATTGATTCTATCCTTAAATATTCTGACCGGTTTTATAAGAGACAGTTTATCGACAGAAGTATCAATGTATCAGAAACAATGGTCAAAAAATTCCAGAAAGTGGTAGATAATTATTTTGAAAAAGATCTGCACTTACAAAATGGGCTGCCAACCGTAAATTACCTTGCGGATAAACTTTCTGTTTCCACGCGTTATCTGAGTGATGTACTAAAGCAGGAAACCGGAAAGACAGCTTTGGAGCACATTCATATTTATTTGATTAAAGAAGCTAAAAATCTACTGTTAAGTTCAGAAAACAATGTTTCCGGAATAGCTTATGATCTGGGATTTGAAAGTCCTTCTTACTTTACAAGATTATTCAAAAAATTTGTTGGATTAACACCTGTTCAGTATCGGGAAAATGTTAATATCTGATCGGTATATTTTATTTTTAAGGAAGATTCTTTAATACCTCTGCACTTTGCTCCGGTGTGATATCTCGCTGAGCTTCAGCAAGCATTTCATAACCTACCATAAATTTTTTTACTTCTGCACTTCTCAGCAATGGTGGATAAAAATGCATATGAAAATGCCACTCCGGATGAGATTTTCCATCGGTTGGAGATTGATGAATCCCTGCTGAATAAGGAAATGAAGTATTAAAAAGGTTGTCGTATTTCGTGGTTAAGTCTTTTATTATTGATGCTAAGGATAATTTTTCGTTTTCGGAAAAATGAAGAAGATTTACAATTTTTCTTTTGCTTACAATCATCGTTTCGTAAGGCCATATTGCCCAGAACGGAACTAATGCAGCAAAATCTTCATTTTCTAAAATGACTCTTTCATCGGCTTCCAACTCTTTTTTTACATAATCTTCTAAAAGAGAAGCACCGTTTTTTTCAAAATATCTTTTAAGATTTTCCTGCGTCTTTAATACCGTAGAAGGAATTGAAGACTGTGCCCAGATCTGCCCATGCGGATGCGGATTGCTGCAACCCATCACCTGACCTTTATTTTCAAAAATCTGAACGTGATTGATGTAATCGAGATTTCCCAGTTCCTCATACTGTTTCTGCCACACATCAACGACTGCTTTAATGTCATTAACTTCCATATCGGGCAACGTAAGACTATGATTTTCCGAAAAGCAGATAACCCGGTTAATCCCGCGTTCAGGTTTTAGTAAAAAGAAATCTGAAGTTTCACCAGAAAATTCAACATCGTCTTTCATCAGGGAGCCAAAATCATTATCAAAAACAAAAACGCTTTTATAGTCCGGATTTTTTTCTCCATTAATCCGAACATTTCCTGAGCATAAATAACAATTCGGGTCGTGAGACGGAAGCTGTTCCCCTGACGTTTTTTCGGTCTGTCCCTGCCAAGGTCGGTTCGCTCTTTGCGGAGAAACCAGAATCCATTCATCCAAAAGCGGATTGTATCTTCTGTGAGGATGGTTTTTCTGATTAAATGATGATTTCATTTCTCTGGTATTCATTAATTCCGTCCGATATTTTTACTTTGTAAATTTTCATCTCGATATTGTACGCCTCTTTATATTGAACAGTGATATTTTCAATAACCTGATTTACATTTTCATCTTTAATAAGATTGATGCTGCAGCCGCCAAAACCGCCTCCCATAATTCTTGCGCCTAAAACGCCTTCTTCTTTCAACGTTTGTTCAACCATAAAGTCGAGTTCATCACAGCTTACTTCAAATTCAGTCGAAAGTCCGGAGTGGGTTTCGTTCAAAAGCTGTCCAAGATATGCTATATTCCCTTCTGACAAAGCTTTTGCTGCTTTTTCCACTCTTTTGATCTCTTTGAGAAGGTAAAAGCATCTTTTATAAGGAACTTCTCCCATCTCTGCTCTTGCCTCATTCAGCATTTCAAAACTGAAATCTCTGAATTTCTGTACTTCAGGAAATTTTTCACCCAATATTTTTTTACCGTTGTCAACATCTCTTCTTCTGTCATTGTAGCCGGAAGTAAGATGGGTATGTTTTACACAACTGTCGAAAAGAACCAGACTGCAACCTTCCATATTGGCTTCAAAATACTGATGTTCCAGAGAGTTACAATCCAGCATCATCACCTGATGCTCTTTTCCGAAGACTGACGAAAACTGATCCATAATGCCGCATTTTACCCCTACAAAAGTATGTTCGGATTGCTGACCGATGACCGCTATTTCTTTTTTATTTAAATTTAAATCGAAAATTTCGTTGAGAAGATAGGCAAATCCACATTCTAAAGCTGCTGAAGAAGATAAACCTGAACCCATCGGAATCGTACTGCTGAAAGCAATCTGTAATCCTCCGACTTCTTTTCCGGATTCCTGAATGACATTGAAAACACCCAACAGATAATTCACCCAGGTCTTCGAAACCGGAATCTGCTTCTCATAAACATCAAAGCTGAAAGAATCATTAAAATCTTTGGCAAAAAAAGAGATTGCAGAATCATCTGTTTTTTTTACAGCAAAACAAATATATTTATCAATGGCCGCTGGAAGAACGAAGCCGTCGCTGTAATCTACGTGTTCTCCAATGATATTGATTCTTCCCGGCGCGAGAAAAATTCTTTCAGGTTCTGACTGAAAAAATGCCCGAAATGCGTCTTTTGTGTGATTGATTAAATTATCCTGCATACCTGACTGCAATTTATGATTTTAAATTTTTTTGTCGCGAATTCACGAATAAAATTTATCTTTTTCTCTGAAAAAATCGTGAGTTGTGCCAAAAATTTAAATCAAGCAATTGTTTATTTTCTCTTCATTACTTTTTTCACCGCTTCTACAATATCATTGGCTGTTAATCCGTATTTTTCCATCAGCTGATCCGGTGTTCCGCTTTCCCCGAAGCTGTCGTTTACGGCAACATATTCCTGAGGAGCAAGATATTCTGTAATCAAGAGCTGAGCGACACTGTCTCCCAACCCGCCTAATCTGTTGTGTTCTTCCGCAGTTACTACACAACCCGTTTTTTTAACGGAAGTGAGAATGGATTCAGAATCTAAAGGCTTAATGGTGTGAATGTTAATAATTTCAGCATCGATTCCCTGTTCTTCAAGAATTTCTCCTGCTTTGATGGCTTCCCAAACCAAATGTCCTGTTGCAATGATGGTTACATCTTTTCCTTCATTCACCATCCATGCTTTTCCAATTTCAAATTTTTGATTTTCATCTGTAAAAATAGGAATTACGGGACGTCCGAAACGCAGATAAACAGGACCTTCGTAATCTGCAATAGCAATGGTCGCCGCTTTCGTCTGATTGTAATCGCAGGTATTGATCACCGTCATTCCCGGAAGCATTTTCATTAATCCGATATCTTCCAGAATCTGATGGGTCGCACCATCTTCACCTAACGTTAACCCTGCGTGAGATGCACAAATCTTCACATTTTTCCCTGAGTAAGCCACCGACTGACGAATCTGATCGTACACTCTTCCTGTAGAAAAGTTGGCGAACGTTCCCGTGAAAGGTATTTTTCCTTCCGTTGCAAGACCTGCTGCCATACCAATCATGTTGGCTTCCGCGATTCCGATCTGGAAAAAACGCTCTGGCGCTTTTTCGATGAATTTTTCAAATTTTAAAGAACCGATAAGGTCTGCGCAAAGCCCGACAACATTGGGATTTTTATCTGCCAGTTCTGCCATTCCTGCTCCGAAGCCGCTTCGGGTGTCTTTTTTTTCTGTGTAGGTATATTTTTTCATTTGTATATTAATTGTGGATATTTTTTTAATGCAAAAAGCGCAAAGATTTTTTCATCTTATTAAGGATATTTCTGTTCGCAAAGGCGCTTTGCTCAGCTAAAAGTGGATTTCTCAAGTAAATTTTATCCGATGTTTTTACAAAATATTTTTTTTGTGAACACTAAAAGCTTTACAGGTCACCTCTACGAGGTTTTGTGATGCCGAATTATTTTGATCTATTATCAGTTCGCTCCTACGGAGCATTTTTTATTCTAAAGCGTATTTAAATGGAGCCACAGCGTGGCGAACTGTTAATAGAAAAATTAATTCTAGAGAATCCAGCTCCGTAGGAGCGACCTGTAATTTAACATCACAATAAATTCTATTGTTATTTCCGAAAACTTTTTCTCTTTAATGCTTTGTTCGTTGATTGATTTGGAACGGCGAATCTATCTCCACTTTATTATTTTTATTTTGAATCGATGAATCTCGTTCCTCGATTTCTCGCAGCCCAGCTTGAGTGGAGCTCTTTTTGCAAATTTCCGCGGTGGAAAAGCCTTGGAAATTTGCAAAAAAGCGGGAGCGGAAGACGGAAAAAGCTGCCCAAATAATTTTTAATTTAATAATCGCCTAAAGTTTCTTCGAGTTGATCTAAAGCTTTTTCTAATTGTTCATCATTCGGTGCTTTTCCGTGCCAAGCGTGAGTTCCCATCATATAATCGACGCCGTAACCCATTTCTGTTTTCAGGAGAATACAAATCGGCTGTCCTTTTCCTGTCAAAGATTTGGCTTCGTCCAGAACTTTTAGAATTTCTTCCATATCGTTTCCGTTTTCCACTTCAAGAACTTTCCAGTCAAAGGCTTCGAATTTGGTTTTAAGATTTCCCAGAGAAAGTACTTTGGATGTTGGGCCGTCAATCTGCTGTCCGTTATAATCTACGGTGGCGATGAGATTATCAACTTTATTGTGAGAGGCATACATAATCGCTTCCCAGTTCTGCCCTTCCTGTAATTCACCGTCACCGTGAAGACTGAAAACCAAATTCGTATCATTATCTAGTTTCTTTCCAACCGCATGACCGACTGCCACAGACAATCCCTGTCCAAGTGAGCCTGAAGCAATGCGAACTCCGGGAAGGTGTTCGTGCGTAGTAGGGTGTCCCTGCAATCTGGAATTCAGCTTTCTGAAAGTTGCCAGTTCAGATTTATCGAAATATCCCGCATGTGCCAGAACACTGTAAAAAACAGGAGAAATATGACCGTTGGAAAGATAAAATACATCTTCACCTTTTCCCGTCATATCAAATCCTTCTTTTCTTTTCATTGCATCAAAGTAAAGCGCTACAAGAAAATCTGTACATCCCAGTGAACCTCCCGGATGTCCCGACTGGCAGGCGTGAACCATTCTTACGATATCTCTGCGAACCTGCGAAGCAATATTTTTTAATTTTTGAATATCGTGCATATTTTTACTGCATTTTGTGTGAATCTTTAATAAACTGTTCCAGACCGGAATCCGTTAAAGGATGCTTTAGCAATGACAAAATCGGAGGCAAAGGACAAGTTACCACATCAGCACCAATTTTCGCACAGTTAATGATATGCATCGCGTGGCGAACAGATGCTGCCAAAATTTCAGTTTCGAAACCATAATTATCAAAAATGGTTCTGATTTCCTGAATTAAATGAAGACCATCGGTGGAAACATCATCCAGTCTTCCTAAAAATGGAGAAACATAAGTAGCTCCTGCTTTTGCCGCTAAAAGTGCCTGTCCTGCTGAGAAAATTAAGGTACAATTAGTTCTGATTCCTTTTTGGGAAAAATATTTGATCGCCTTGATTCCGTCTTTAATAATAGGAACTTTTACTACAATATTAGGGTGAATTCCCGCCAACTCCTCGCCTTCTTTGATTATTTCTTCATAGGTTGTGGAAAGCACTTCTGCCGAAATATCGCCGTCTACAATTTCACAAATCTCTTTGTAGTGCTGCAAAACAGCTTCTTTCCCGCTGATTCCTTCTTTCGCCATAAGAGACGGATTGGTAGTAACGCCATCAAGAATTCCCAAATCCTGCGCTTCTCTGATCTGCTCTAAATTGGCAGTATCGATAAAAAATTTCATATGTAGATTTTTATTTATTATTGATTTTTTTTGGTTAACTGTTTGATTTTTAAATCTTATTACTGCTCCATCATCAACAGTCAGTTTATCATTCTGTAGGAATCTAAATCTTTATTTTTCTGTTGAGATTCTTACGGAATGACAAACCAAACATTAAACATCTGATTATTAACAAATAAGACATTCATTAAAGTTGAAACCATCAATTAATTGTTAAATTCATACTTAATTCATAAAACAAACAACTTCCTGTCTCAAAAAAATTTAGAAGTCATTTGTTTAAAATTAAATAGATTGATCAATTGTGATGTCCCATATTGAGTTTGATCTTCTTTAGATCTTCAAGCTGGTGAACAGGTTGTTCAATATCAGACGGAATAGGTCTTTTGGAATAGGTCTGAAAATAAAGCAAACAGGCATCTTTCCACCAAACTGCATCTTTTGCCTGAATTTTCAGCTTATCCTGAACCTCTGAAAACCTTTGACTATCAATATAGGGCTGTATTTGATCCCAGATTTTCTGATAGTTTCTTACATTCTGAACTCCCGAATCATATTTATAGCACAGCTCATCCCAAAGTGTTTTTCCATCTTTCATTCTGTAATCCCACGGAACATGATGAAACCAGAGAATCAGGTTTTCAGGAGTTGTCTTGATGTTACCATAGATTTCGTTAAGCGGCGGAAAATATTGCGAAACGGCATTGCTTCCCGTTTTTGTTCTGTCGAAACCGAGTCCTTCTGCATTAGCCTGATGATAATAAACCGGCGACCAGTCGGGTCTTCCCCCTTTGTAATCGCCCCACGGTTCCGGACCGTAATGATGTCCTCCGGCGAAGATATGATGAAGACCAAGCGGCATCATATAATCTACTGCAGTTTCACGTGAAGTCAGCATTATTTTTTTGACAGGATCTACAAAGTTTTGCTGATCTGTAAAAGTCATTTTAATCCATTCATCTGCAATCTGTTCCGAAGTTAAATTGTGATTCCACGCCAAACGTCCGAACGCATACCAATTGGCTTGGGCAAAATGATGTCCTGTCCAGTTTGTATCTTCTCCTATATTGGCAACTGCAGCAATGGCAGTAAGTTTTGCAGGTCTTAATGTTCCGTCTGTAATTTTAGCAATTGTGGAACCTTTTCCATCTGAAAAAGTATCGCTATCTAAAGTTTCTTTGAATAACGGTGTCAGAAAAACCAGATGATTTGCCTGTCCTAAATATTCCTGCGTAATCTGAAATTCAACCATTTCAGAAGTTTTTCTCAATGCTCCGAAAAGCGGGTTAAATGCTTCTCTCGGCTGAAAATCAATCGGTCCGTTTTTAATCTGAATAATCACATTATCTCTGAATTTCCCATCTAAAGGAACGAATTCCAGATGTGCCTGTTTTGCGCGATCTTCTTTGCTCGGACTGTACACAAATGCTCTCCACATGACGATTCCGCCGTAGGGCTTCAGAACATCCGCCATCATATTCGCTCCGTCTGCATGTGTTCTTCCGTAATCCTGCGGTCCGGGCTGCCCTTCGGAATTGGCTTTTACCAAAAATCCTCCGAAATCAGGGATCAACCTGTAAATTTCTGCGGCTTTATCTTTCCACCATTTCTGTACCTCCTGATTCAACGGATCGGAGTTCTGCAATCCTCCCAAAACTTTTGGTGAAGAAAAATTGACTGACAGATAAATCTTAATTCCGTAGGGTCTGAAAATATCGGCTAACACTTTGACTTTCTTCAGATAATCTTCTCGAAGCATATTTGGTGAAGCATTCACATTGTTAAGAACCGTTGCATTGATCCCGATGGACGCATTGGCTCTTGCATATTCTTCGTATCGCGGGGAAATCTTACTTGGTAAATCTTCCCATTTCCAAAGTGAATGACCGGCATAACCACGCTCAATCGTTCCGTCCAAGTTGTCCCAATGATTGAGAATTCTTATGTCGTAGGAAGGTTTTTCTTCTAATTTCAAATTAGAGAAATTAGTGTTTTGCTGCTGCAAATTTAAAAGATGATAGCTTCCGTACAGTAATCCTAAATCTGTTTTTGCAAGAATGCTGATTTTTTTTGGAGTAGAAACTATTCTGTAACCGTCTTTAAAATTTTCCGGAAATTTGTCGATCTTTAAATCAACAGCTTGTCCGCTCCAATGTTGATTGAGCTCCTTTTTAGCGATTTCAATGGTAGGACTTTTACTGTTTGAATTCACAATATTTCTGGACTTTGGATTTACCGGATATCTTAGCCATAACTGGCTTCCGTCTTCAGCCCAAGCCATGAGCGGAATCATGAGAAACAGTAATATATAGTTTCGGAAATGTTGCATTATTTTAAATTTTTGCTTTAAATTCCATAGGTTTTTTACCTACGCCAATTGATATTGAACCCTTCGGGTTCGGCTTATCTTCGTTAATCTTCCATAGGTTTCACCTACGGCTACTTTTGTTGAACTTTTCGAGTTCTTTTAAGAAACAAACTTTGTCAAAGTTCGAACTTTGATAAAGTTGTAGAAGTTACTGATGGTCTTCCAAACCTTCAATCGTTTTTATTTTTCCATTTACATCGTATTCCAATTCAACGACTTTCATGCTTCTCAGCCATGTTCTTCCGCCACTCGGAACAGAATCATGGAAGAACAGATACCATTTTCCTTTAAATTCTACAATGCTGTGATGGGTCGTCCAGCCAACAACGGGCGTTAAAATTTCACCCTGAAAAGTGAACGGACCGTAAGGATTATCACCCACGGCATAGCAAATCAAATGAGTATCTCCCGTTGAATAAGAGAAGTAATATTTACCGCTGTATTTATGCATCCATGACGCTTCGAAAAAACGATGTTTATCACCATGAAGCAATGGGTTTCCGTTTTCGTCCAAAATAACGACATCTTTTGGCTCTTCGCCGAATTCAAGCATATCATCGCTGAGCATTACTACTTTTGATGAAATGGCTGGTTCATTATCGCTAGGAAGAATAGCAGATTCCAAGGCTTTATTGTTTCTGTAGCGTTGTAATTGTCCGCCCCAAATACCTCCAAAATACATATAATGTTTTCCTTCGTCTTCAAAAAGACAGGGATCTATGCTGTAACTTCCCATCATCGGATGTTTCTCCGGAATGAATGGTCCGTAAGGTTTATCGCTCACCGCAACGCCGATTCTGAAAATATCGTTTTTATCCTTTAAAGGAAAGTACATATAGTATTTGTCATTTTTAAAAGCCACATCGCAATCCCACAACTGTCTTCCCGACCATGGAATATCTTGTACGGAAAGAACAACACCGTGGTCTGTAACTTCTCCGTTTTCTACGTCATCAAGAGAAAAAACATGGTAATCATTCATATCGAAATGGTCGCCATTGTCATTTTCTTCGATGCCGCTTTCGCGGTCGTGAGAGGGATAAATGTATAATTTTCCTTCAAAAACGTGTACGGAAGGATCTGCCATATAATCTTTCGGGAAAAGGTATTTTGCTTTGTTCATTTTATAGTTTAGATTTTTAGATGATAGATTTTATTTTTTAACCACAAAAGGCACAAAAGATTTTATTTCTTTTATTAAGTTTTCCAAAAGCTAAAAAAAGAATATGTCATAAACATTTCACTCTTTTATTCTTTGAATAATTTTATTTCAATTTTTCTTATGTTCCTTTTGTGGTTTAATAATTATTTTTCTTTGGTTAACTGAATGATTTTTTGCACAACAGGTTTTGCCTGATAATTTCTGTCGAATGGCAGCGGATAATCGGTTCTTCCTTTTACCGGAAAATCGTTTTTCCAGGATTGATTGTCGGTAACGCCCCAAAGTGTTACTCTCCGGATTTTATCCTGATGTTTGATGAATAGCCTGAAAAAATCCAGATAGCGGTTTTCCCATTCTTTGGTAACATTTTCAGGTAATCCTTTGGTGTATGGATTCATTTTGGCTTCATATTCCACTTTGTCGGCAACGTTGGCAGAAGTTCCCCATGGAGAAGGCAGTGCGCTGATTTCCATTTCGGTAATATTGACTTTTACTCCTGTTGCTGCATAATCAGTGATTGCTTTTTCATATTCTTCCAGTTTTGGAGTGTCAAGTCCTACGTGAGTCTGCATTCCTACACCGTCGATTCTGATACCTCTGGATTTCAAATCTTTGACAATTTTGGTAACGGTTTTTACTTTTTCCGGAAACCATTCGTTGTAATCGTTGTAGTACAATTCGGCATTTGGATCTGCTTCCTGTGCATACTGAAAAGCGAGCGGAATGAATTCTTCGCCCAGAATTTCGTAAAATTTGCTTTTGCGGTACGTTCCGTCTTCCATAATTGCTTCGTTCACAACATCCCAACCTTTTACACGACCTTTATATCTTCCGACCAAAGTTGAAATATGGCTTTTCATTCTCTGTTTCAGAATTTCGGGCGAAACGTCTTTTCCGTTATTGTCTACGAAAAACCATTTTGGTAACTGGGAATGCCAAATCAACGTGTGACCGATGATGAACATTTTATTTTTATCACCAAATTCTACAAATTTATCTGCATCGTCAAAGAAAAACTGCCCTTCCTGCGGCTGGATAAACATCGATTTCATACAGTTTTCTGCAACGATGGAACTGAATTGTTTTTTGATAATTTCATCCGACTTTACATCGGTACCGTTAATTTGAGGAAGGCTCATTGCTGTTCCGATGTAGAATTTATTTTTGAAAGCATCTTTCAGGGAATCTTTTGATGATGCCGAATTTGTGGTTTTGCAGGAAACGGTCAGGGTTAAAATTCCCAGTAATGCGGCTATTTTTTTCATTTTTAATTTTATTATTTATTCCGAAACTTAACAGGTCGCCTCTACGAGGCTCAATGGCTTGAATATATTGGCTATTAACAGTTCGCTCCTACGAAGTTTTTGCTATTTTATTTTTCTCTATTAAAATTCTTAAACTAAAGAATGTCCAATATTGTCTTTAATTGTAAAATTTGTTTTATGCTGAATCGCGCAGCCCGGCTTGAACGGAGCTCTTTTTGTGAAGCAAAGCGGAACAAAAAAGCGGGAGTGGAAGACGGATTAAGCTGCCCAAATCATTAAACCCATATTAATCTTCTTTTTTCCTTCTCTCTTTCAAATCCTGCTCGATTTGGGTTTCCATTTTTTTGTTGATTTCGTAGAACATTAATAATCCACACGCTGCAAAGAACGGAATCGCAGGAAAAATACTGACCAACATCTGAGCTCCATTCGCTACGGATTCCGGCTGGATGACGTTTTCCGTACCTTCCGAAGAAATGTAGCCGTAATGTCCGATAATAGAGGAAACCAGTGAACTTCCGATGCTCAAACCAACTTTTAACCCCACCATCATGGCAGAAAAAATAATGGCTGTGGCGCGTCTGTTGTTTTTCCATTCGGAATAGTCGGCAACATCGGCAATCATTGCCCAAAGCAAAGGTGTGCTGATCCCGTAGAAAAAGCCGTGAAGAATCTGCGAAAGGAACATCAATCCTACCGACTTTGGCGGATAAAACATAAAAGCCACGATAAACAAAGTGGAAATGAACAGAGAAGCAATGAAAGCGTCCCTTTTCCCATATTTATCTGCAAATTTCTTTGAAAAGGTAATTCCGATGATCATCATAATGATTCCACCTGCGTTGAAGAGCCCGAAACCTGCTGAACGAGGATCTTCTCCAAAGAAATTCATCCCGATGGAGCTGAAGAATGCCGTAATTGGTGATATGAAATTTTTCAAGGAAGTTTCATCCACGTAATTGTTGAAATAATAGACATAGGAACCTCCTTTCATTGCCAAAGTAATGAAAATCAGTGCCGTAACCACCAACATGATAATCCATGGTTTGTTTTTCTTTAAATCTTTTAAATCTGCTCCCAAAGTGGACTCCTGTTCCGGTTTTGGAATAACTCTTTCTTTGGTTGTGAAAAATGTAATGAGCAACATTATGGTTCCTATAATCGCCAACCACGTCATTACGATCTCAATTCCTACTGCTTTATCGCCGTTTCCTGCTGATAAAATAATCGGCAACATAAAAACCTGCACAAAAAACTGTGCAAACATTACTGCTACGAAACGATAAGACGAAATACTGTTTCTCTCGCCCATATCGCCTGTAATCACGCCACTTAAAGCAGCATAAGGCAAATTATTAGCAGCATATAACAACAGTAGAATCGTATATGTTGCCGCTGCATACATCATTTTTCCCTGATAAGAAAAATTCGGTGTACTGAATGCAAAAAGTGCGGCTGCACCCAATGGAACCGCTGAAAATAAAATCCACGGACGGAATTTCCCCCATTTGGTTCGTGTTCTGTCTGCCAAAGCACCGACCATCGGATTGAATCCGAAACCTGCAATCAATCCGACAATCAAAGTGATAATGGAGGCGTCTTCGGGTTTTAATCCGTAGATATCGGTGTAAAAATAGGCTAAATACGTTACTAAAGTCTGGAAAACCAGATTTGCCGCTAGATCTCCCAAACTGTAGCCGATTTTTTCAACGACAGATATTTTTTGAGATGAATTGTTCATGTTATAATTGATAAATGATGATTGATAAATGATGTTTTCTGAACGCAAAATCCGCAAAGATTTTTTTGACTGCTAATCTTTTTTAAGGTTCTCTCAGCAAAGATTAAAAATCAAATTAAATGTTTATTCTGTGGTGAAAGGCGATGCAGGAAGTCCGGTTTTGTTTTTGAGGTTTCCATCGGGATTATCTGCCCAATCGTAACGGACTGCAACTGGATCCGTCACGGAATCATTCCAGACTACAATTGTTTTGCCTTGGATTTTTGCTTTTGCCCAAGACCAGTTTCCGCCGGCGTTTTTGATAGCAAACCCTTTCAGCTCAACAACGGGAGCAAAATCATCGGTTCCGTTTTTAAAAGAAAGTACAATTTTATTTCCGTCGATTTTCATTGACTGATAAACCGGTCCGTCTGCAACGATGTTTTTTCCGTAAGCCAATTTCATTGCCTGCAAAGCAAGCCTGTCTCCTACTGTTTTTTTATTCAGCGGATGAATGTCATTCCATTCTCCTATATCGATGATCACGGCAAGTCCTGCATTTGGAACCTGTAATGAAACTTTACGCTGTTGGTCTCTTAGCTCCGCCCAGTTGCTTTCGATAGGCTGCGCTTTTGACTCCATAAAATTAGCCAATTGAACGGTGATGAAAGGCATTTCTTTATTATTGAATTTGTTTCTCCAGTCTGTAATCATCGTGGTTAATAAATCGCCGTATTCTTTCGGTTTTCCGGTGTTACTTTCGCCTTGGTACCAGATTGCTCCTGTGATATTATAATTGATTAAAGGATTTATCATGGCATTGTACAATCCTGTAGGTTTCCAGCGGATAAACGTTGTTCCGGGTGCCATTTTTGCCATTTTTGCTCCGATTTTATATTTCCATTCTGATTTTAAATCTATTTTTTGTCCGTCGATTTCAAGGTAATAGGGTTTATCTGCGATGAACTGCCCTTTTCCGCTTCCATTGGAAATTCTTACCGCAATTACATTTTTGCCTTCCTTCAGAATTCCTGCCGGAACATCGTACCAACGCGGAGGATATTCATAAGTTACATTTCCGACTTTTATTCCGTTAATGTACGTTACATCGGCGTCTTTTATTCTTCCAAGGTTTAAAAAAGCGGTTTTTCCTGCCTGATTTTTAGTTAAAATAATTTCTTTTCTGAACCAGACCGAACCTTCAAAAGAGCCTTCCGTATCTTCCCAAGAGCCCGGAATTTTCATGGTTTTCCAGTCAGAATCATTTAAATCAAATTTTTCCCAATGTTGGTTTAAACCTATGTCGCTCTGATCTAATTCTGTATACCAGGCTTTGCTTAATGCCTGTTCCGAAGATTCTGTTGATTTTATCAACTCATCATTCTGCCATTTTTTAGCCTCATCCAAATAATCAGGATATTTTTTCAGAGAATTTTCATCCATCCAAGCCTGAATTGGAGAACCTCCCAAACTGGCATGAATGATTCCTACCGGAACTTTATTTTTTTCGCTTACATCTTTAGCAAAAAAATAAGCAACCCCAGAAAAATTCAGAATGGTTTGAGGATTTGTTGCTTCCCATTTTCCTCCTTCCAATTCAGTCTGAGGTGATTTGAAGTTATATTTTTGCGGAACCGTAAAAAAACGAATGTTCTGATTGTTTGCATTTTTGATTTCGTCTGAATACAATGGTGTAAGTCTGCGCATCGGCAGTTCCATATTCGACTGTCCTGAAGCGAGCCAAACGTCGCCGATCAGAATATCTTTTAAGGTAATTTCGTTGATGGTCATGGTGTACGGACCGCCTGCTTTTTGTTCCGGAAGTAGAATTTTCCAGTTTCCGTTTTGGTCTGCAGTCGTTTTGTAGTTTTTACTAAGAAATTTAACGTCTACTTTTTCATTGGGATCCGCTTTTCCCCAGATGTTTAATTTCTGGTTGCGCTGTAAAATCATTCCGTCTGAAACCAGTGCGGGTAATTTGATTTTGGCTTCAAAAAGCAGAGTGCAGCATATGCAGAGAAGAAAGGTTAGAATTTTGATATTTTTATAATTCATTTTTATAAATTTTTAAACGCTAAATGCAGATCTTTTGTTTTTTAGAATTGAATTCCTTCGGAGCTGATTTCAACTTTCGAATCTTTCACAGCCCATCTTAGCAGACTCTTCGACAAGCTCAGAATGACAAAGCGCGAACGGAGAGCGGATGACGCTGCCAAAAAAATTATAGTATTCATTTTTATGTGCTAAAAAGGCTTATCTTTTAATAATCTCACTTCAACGATTTTTGGAGTGAAGGATTTCCCGTCCGAAATAAATTTGACGGTAAGTGTTTCTTTATTTTTTTCAGAATCCGGAACTGCGATCAATAGTGATTGTGGTGAACTTCCGTTTTTCCCTCCGAAGTCTTTTGAAAACACTTTAATTCCGTTGATTTCTGCATTCAGGGTACGATTGCTATTGGCATCGAAATAGAGAAGATAAAGGTATTCTGCATTTCTGTCCTTGTTTTTCATCTGATAGCTAAACCAGCCTTTGGCATCTCGGAAATGCCGGTCTTCCATATAGCCTTCGTAGGCATCTTTGCTATCAAAAAAATGGTCCGATTCCGGCTGTTGTTCGCCTAACTGGATTTTATCTGCTGTGATAATATCCAATTTTCGGATGATCTCTTCTTCCTTGGCTTTTTTCTGCTGAATCATTTCGATTTTATCCTGCGTTGCCTGTGGAAAATAGATAATGTAACGTTCTTCCTGAATCTGGTAAAACGGAACAAGCTCCAATCCGTTGCTGAATTTATTCTGAGGATAAAGTCCGCTAATTTTAAATTTTAAATCTTTTTCATTAACAGGTTGAAGATGATTCAAAACCGTTGTTGAAGATCCTAAAATTGTCGGAATGTCGTTCAAAGGAATCTGCGGTCCGTGCGCAATATGTCCACCGCGGCTGTCGTCGGCAAAGAGCCCTGTCTGATTTTCTTTACCATATTTTGCTACCAGAACAATGGGTCCGTATCTGAATGCATGATAATCGGAATTGTCCGGAAGCTGTTCTGCAGAAAGATGCATCGGCATTTTCATCTCAATCACATCACCTTTTTTCCATTTTCTGCTGATGTTGATATAACCTTCGGAATCTACAGAAGTACTGATCTTTTTAGAATTCACTGAAACTGTTATCTGTGAAACATCCGTCCATTCGGGAACTCTAATTTTTAGGTTAACTTCGGATTTTGGAGCAAGATCAAAGATCAATTTTGTGGAAGGTTCCTGCGGGAAATTATTTTCCTGTCTTATGACCAATTTTTTTTCTGACCATTTTAAAACAGACGGAATAAAAAGATTCACGTACAAATCGTTATCAGAATGCGCATAAATCATTTCACCATATTTGGCGTGATTTTCCATTCCTGAACCAACGCAGCACCAGAAGCTGGTTTCCGGCTGGGAATATACTCTGTAATGACCGGGACGCATGGGTGTAAAATAAACAAACCCGCCTTTTTCCTGATGTTGGGTGGAAAGTATATGATTGTATAAAGCTCTTTCGTAATAATCAAGATAAGAGGATTTTGGATTAGTGGCGAAAAGTTCTCTGGTCAGTTTCAGCATGTTGTAGGTATTGCAGGTTTCGGGTCCTTCAATACTTTTAATCATCCCGCTGAAATCTCCGGTAGGATTGAAATGTTCGCTTACACTGTTTCCGCCGATAATGGCTGAACGTTTTTGGGTTACATTATTCCAGAAAAAAACTGCGGCGCTGTTCCACTCTTTGTTATGTTCCAGATCTGCAATTCTCTTGAAACCGATTACTTTCGGGATTTGCGTATTGGCGTGAATTCCCGTCAGTTTATCTTCGTGAATCAACAATGGATTTAAAATTGCCTGATGTGAGAATCGGTGTGCTAACTTAAGATATTTTTCATTTTTGGTAATGTCATAAACATCGGCAAAAACTTCGTTCAGTCCGCCGTGTTCGCTTTTCAGCATCTCCTGAATCTGCTCATCGGTAAGTCCGGAAACTTCGTCTGCCATCCAGTCGGTAAGCTTAATGAGCATTTTTTTCGCTTTTTCGCTGTCTGCGTACCAATACGCATCACGCAAACCGGAATATATTTTGTGAATATTATATAAAGGAACCCAACGGTCATTCAGTCCGAAAGCGGATGCACGAATATTGCCGTCCGAGATTTCTTTCCATATCTTTTTGCCATCCGGAACGCCGGAAATATAACCGTTTCCTGAAAGATTCTGGCAACGTTCCAACTCGTCGATCATATAATCCAGTCGTTGTTTTACTTTCACATCGCCTGTAGAAGCGTACATCAAAGCCAAAGCAGAAATGTAATGGCCGCCGATATGACCATCCAATCCTGTATTTTCCCAGTTCGGATAATTCGGTTTTTTAGGATTAAGTCCTGCCTCTTTTAAATAGGGAGCCAACAAACGGTCGGGATCTATCGACATTATGTAATTTTTATCCGTCTGCATTGCCCTGCTGAAAATACTTTCAGACAAAGCGACTTTGTTCAGCGGAAAATAGCTGACTGTTTTGCTCATCTGCCCAAAAGCAAATGTGCTTAAACCTAAAAATACTATCAGCGATTTTTTATTCATTAATAAATGTCTATTCAACATTTCTAAAAATAAAAGAAAGAATCAATATGACAAAGAATTTTGCAGAATGAGCCGCCGAAATCAAAAAAAAGTCTATTTTAAAGTCTTAGAAAAAAACTAAAAACAACAGGAGCTTATCATAAAAATTAAGATTATGAAAAATAGCGATAATCAGAACCATACAGCGAAATTACGTGTATAAAAAATGAATACGGAATATACAGTATAAACGCTGATATTTTATATTAATAGCTTATCGTATTTTTAAGACTAAGCCCTGATATGAGTTTTAGGGTAAATTTAAAATGAAAGTAAAATTAATTTTAACATATTTTTAACATTAAGTTCATCTGTTTTTAATGTTTTAGATGAATAAAATGTAAGTTTCGAAGGTGTAAATGGCTCCCAAAATGATAAGGAAGATGATGAAATCCTGAGAAATTCAAAATAAAAAGTAAAATAAAGTGTATAAAATACATTTATATTGATTAAGCCGTAAAATCAAAGGCTAAAAGCATTAACTTTGTATAAAATATAATCGATGACACAAGACTATTCTCATTTTCCACGACATTTGGTAGCTGTAGACTGTATTATTTTCGGGTTCGACGGCGAAAATCTTAAAATTCTTCTGGTACAAAGGAATTTTGAGCCTAAAATGGGAGAATGGTCCTTGATGGGCGGATTTATAGGAAACGAAGAAACCTCCGATGAAGCAGCGCACCGTGTCCTGAATACCCTCACAGGATTGGAAAACATCTATCTGGAACAATTGAATTCTTATACGCGGATCGACCGTGAACCTACGGCAAGAATTATGTCAATTTCCTATTATGCACTGATTAATATTGAAAAAAATATCCAGATCAATGAAAAATACAGCGCAAAATGGTTTGATCTTCAGGATTTTCCAAGTCTTATCTTTGATCATAACGAAATGGTAGAAGATGCCGTTCTGAGATTGCGCAGAAGAGCTTCTACAAGACCTATCGGTTTCGAGCTTCTGCCGGAAAAATTTACGATGAAAGATTTGCAAAATTTATACGAGGCGATTTTTAATGAACAGTTTGACAAGCGGAATTTCATCAGCAAAATTAATGCGCTGGATATTCTTGTGAAAACGGAGGGTAAAGATATGACTTCTTCTAAAAAAGGGTCTTTTCTGTATCGTTTTGATGAAGCAAAATATGAGAAAAAGCTTGCGGAAGGGTTTATGTTTAAGATTTAAACGGTTTTTTTTTCCTATTGAACCCAGATGGGTATGTTTGAAATTGTCTTCAAATTTTAATCCGTATCCGAAAATCCTGTCCATCGCAGAGTGTGCGAATAAAATAATTCCGGCAAATTCTACGATAGAAATTTTAAGCCAAAATCCGAGAATAAAAACAAGGATTGCGAGCATTTTATGATGAAAAAAATTGTAGATCCGGGCTCCGGCTTTTGGATTGATTAAGTAGCCGACCATGGAAACATCCGGAAGCAAAAGGCAAAGCGGAAAAAGCCACCACTGAAATTCTAACCGGGTAAACAGGAAAACGGCTAAACCAAATTGTCCTAATTCTTCGAGCTGCAAGAGATTTTTCATTGTCTGAGATTTATCTTACAAATGTCTGACAACAGAAAATAGGTTCTCTTGACAAAAATCAAGAATTTTCTGCCTGTCGTTTCCTGATTCTGCTGAAAGTTTCGGGCGTCATTCCCAAAACCGAAGCGATATATTGCAACGGAACCTGATGAAATAATTCTCTATTCTGCTCAAAATACCGGTTATATCTTTCTTCTGCGGTCATAGAAAGATGGGAAAATATCCGGTCTTCCATCATTGCAAAGCATTTAATAATAAATCTTTTCTCAATTTCAGTCCATTTGGGAAATTCCCTGCAAAGTTTTAAATAATCTGTTTTGGAGATGGTAAGCAATTCGGCTTCGGTAAAAGCCTGTATTGTCCATCGGTTGTGTTGATTAAAGAAAAATCCCATCACATCGGTAATGAAAAAATCTTTCGTAGAAAGCCATTGCGTAATCTCTTTTCCATCTTCGGACAAAGCAAAAACACGCAAAACTCCGGATTTCACCAAGCTTAATCTGTTACAAATTTCGCCCGAATTTGTAAATATTTCATTTTTTTCTAATTGTTCTTTTTTAAAATAAGATTGAATAACAGAGAGTTCCTGAGAATTCAGCGGTCCAAAATGGGTTTGTATCAATTCATTAAAATCTTTCATTAAAATCTTTCTAAATGCTGAATTAAAGTTAAACAAAAACAGGACTCCAAAACGGAATCCTGCCTTTATTTTATTGTATTCAAATTCTACCAGAATCTCACGTAAAGTGCAGTGAGCAGGAGTAACGTTACAACGATTAAAACCAATGTTCTGTTGTCTACCCGGAACATTGTTGCATCGATTGCGAATGCTTTTGGATTCACTTTCGGTCCTGCAAAACTGATTAAGACCATTGCTGTAATGGTGATCACGAAAGACCATCCCATATTAATTAAAAACGGGATTTCTGTAATGGTGTGTACAACTCCGTTTTCCAGTTTTTCATAGGTGAAAGCGGTATATAACCAGGTTTCTTTTCCAAAAATATCGACGGCAAAACTGTTGAAGAAAATTGCCAGAACGAATCCTAAAATTACACCGACCAAAGCTGCTGTTCCGGTGGTTCTTTTCCAGAACATTCCCAAAAGGAACATGGCAAAAACTCCGGGACTTATAAATCCTGTATATTTCTGAATGAAGGTAAATCCTCCTTCGCCGCCGATTCCCAAAACATCGGTCCAGGTAAATGCCAAAGCCACAAACATAGCAATGATGATCGCCCATCTTCCGGTTCTCACCATCTGGATTTCCGTTGCATCAGCTTTTAAATATTTCTTGTAAATGTCTAATGTAAAGATCGTTGAGATACTGTTCACTTTTCCTGCCAAAGAAGCAACGATTGCCGCGGTTAAAGCCGCTACAGCAAGACCTTTCAGACCAACCGGCAGAAATCCTAAGATTGCAGAATAAGCGCCATCTTTTACGCCATTAAAGCCAGTTAAATGCCCTTTTGAATACAAAACGTACGCTGCGATTCCCGGAAGCATTACGATAATCGGCATGAATAATTTTAAGAATCCTGCGAATAAAATTCCGGTTCTTGCGGTTTTCAGATCAGCTCCCAATGCTCTTTGGGTGATGTATTGATTACAGCCCCAATAATTCAGGTTTACAATCCATTGTCCTGCGAAATACATCGCCAATCCCGGTAAAACAACATATTTCTGAACATCGAGATTTTCAGGCATTTCCAAAGTAGTGGTAGTCTTCACCGGCTTTTCCAGCATCAGTTTAAAGTGTTGCGGTGCTTCGTTCATCAAAGTTTGAAAACCTGTTAAAGCATTCCCGACTGCCGCTCCGTTAATTCTCTGATCAACAATCTGAAGCGCCATATAAACGGTGGCAAAACCTCCGATAATTAAAACCGCTACCTGAATAACGTCTGTGTAACCGATTACTTTCATACCGCCAAGACCGATTAAAAGAGCCATTAAAAGCAATCCTATCATGATGATGTGAAGATTGTCGCCTCCCAGCAATGTATCAATTGCCAAAGCACCTAAATAAAGGATGGAAGTTAAATTGACAATGACATATAAAAAGAGCCAGAACACAGCCATAATCAGGGAAACCGATTTGTTGTAACGGGTTTCCAGAAATTGTGGCATCGTGTAAATCTTGTTTTTAAGATAAATCGGAATGAACCATACTGCAATAATAATCAATGCAATTGCCGCAATCCATTCATAAGCAGCCACGGCAATTCCTACAAAAAAACCTTCACCGGACATTCCTATGAACTGTTCTGCAGAAATGTTTGAAGCAATTAAACTGGCTCCAATCGCCCACCAAGTCAGTGAACCTTCCGCCAGAAAATAATCTTTACTGCCCGAAGCCGCCGATTTTTTCTTTTTGTAAATCCATATTCCGTAGCCTGCAACCACCACAAAATAGATAAGAAATATGATGATATCAAGAGTTGCCAAATTTCCCATATTTTATTTTTTAACTGAGAATTTATAAATTGTTTTCGACTGGTATTTCTGTCCTGGCTTCAGTTCTGTAGATGGAAAAGACGGTTGATTGGGAGAATCCGGAAAATGTTGGGTTTCTAAACAGAACCCCGTTCTGAATTCATTTTTTCCGCCAGTTTTGGTATCGAATTTTCCATCCAGAAAGTTTCCGGAATAAAACTGTACTCCTGGTTCATCAGTCAAAACTTCCATTACTCTGCCTGATTCGGGATGGTACACTTTCGCAATACTTCTCAATCCGTTTCCGTTCAGAATCCAGTTGTGATCGTAGCCTTTTCCTTTTTTCAGTTGATCGTCATCAGCACTGATGTCTTTTCCAATTGCTTTTGAAACAGTGAAATCGAATGCACTTCCTTTCACCGCTTTTTGCTCACCGGTCGGAATCAAAGTTTCATTCACCGGCAAAAACTTATCGGCATTGATCTGCATTTCGTGGTCAAGAATTGTTTTTGAGAAATTTCCGGAAAGGTTGAAATATGAATGCTGAGTCAAATTCACAACAGTCGGTTTATCTGTTTCCGCTTCGTAAGAAATTTCAAGGGCATTTTCGTCGGTTAAAGTGTAAAAAACTGTTGTCGTCAGTTTTCCCGGATAGCCTTCTTCCCCATCTGCGCTGGTATAAGTCAGTTTCAACGTTGGGAATTTGGAATCTTTTACAGGTTCAATATTCCAGAATTTGGTATGAAATCCGTCTTTTCCGCCATGAAGACTGTTGGATCCGTCATTTTTATCGATGTCATAGGATGTGCCTTCCAGCGTAAATTTTGCATTAGCAATCCGGTTTCCGTAACGTCCGATTAATGCTCCGAAATAATAAGAATTTCCGTTGAAATAATCTTCAGGCCGGGTAAATCCTAAAACGACATCTTCGTATTTTCCGTTTTTATCGGGAGCTGTAAGTGAAGTGATGATTCCGCCGAAGTTGATGATTTCCACTTTCATCCCGTTTTTATTGGCTAAAGTATATTTTTTAACGGAATCGCCTTTTGACGTTACTCCGTAATCTGAAATCTGTATGTTTTCCATTGTTTCCTGTTGAGCTTTTGATTGATTTTCTTTTTTATTGCAGCCGAAAATACATAAAACAGCAAAAAGAATTATCAGGTTGATACTTGTTTTTCTCATTTTTTAGAAGTTTTGCAAGTTTAACGATAATATATTTCATTCCAGCGAAGCGTGTTCTTAAAATCTCGGATTTTTGTATTTTCATCAATTACTAATGATTCGATACCTGCGATCTCCGCAAAATCTTCCAACTGCTCTGCGCTGATGTTTTCGCTGTAACAGGTATGATGGGCTCCACCTGCTAAAATCCATGCTTCAGCAGCCGTGTATAAGTCCGGAAGTGGTTTCCAAAGCACTCTCGCTACAGGAAGTTTCGGAAGTTCCTCGGTGATTTCCAACGCTTTTGTTTTGTTGATCAGCAGTCTGAAATGATTTCCGAAATCCATTAAAGCTGCATTTAAAGAATCAATATTTCCTCTTGAATTGAAAACCAGACGAACAGGATCTGCTTTTCCGCCAATTCCGAGTGGATTAATTTCACAAGAAGGCTTGTTAACTGCCAAAACAGGATCCACTTCAAGCATATGCGAACCCAGAACCGATGGATTTGATGGATTCAAATGGTAGGTATAATCTTCCATAAAAGCATTTCCGCCTTCTAAACCCTGTCCCATTGTTTTCATCGCACGAACCAAAGCAGCGGTTTTCCAGTCGCCTTCTCCTGCAAATCCATAACCTTTTTCCATTAATCTCTGAACGGCAATTCCCGGAAGCTGCTCCAATCCGTGAAGGTCTTCGAACGTATCCGAGAATCCTTTGAAATTTCCGTCTTTGAGGAATTTTTCCAAACCTAGCTCAATTCTTGCGGCAACTTCGAGGGATTTTCTGTTTGCTCCTCCGGAAAGAAGAGATTCTGCCATTTTGTATGAGGCTTCATATTCTTCAATTAAAGTTTTAATTTCACCATCTCCAATAGAATTGACAACGCTCACCAAATCTCCAATTCCCCAAGTGTTTACCGAAAAACCAAACTTGGTTTCCGCTTCCACTTTATCACCGTCTGTCACGGCGACGTATCTCATATTGTCTCCGAAACGGGCAAATTTTGCACCCTGCCAATCGTCCCAGCCAGCAGCAACTCTACTCCATTCCCCAATCTGTTTCTGAACTCTTTCCTCTGCCCAATGTCCAACCACTACTTTCCTGTTTTTACGAAGACGGCTTACCATAAATCCAAATTCACGGTCGCCATGCGCTGCCTGATTAAGGTTCATGAAATCCATATCCATCGTAGACCACGGAATATCCTGATTGAACTGGGTATGAAGGTGCAACATTGGTTTTTGTAATGCAGTAAGACCACGAATCCACATTTTTGCAGGGGAAAATGTATGCATCCATGTTACGATACCGATACAGTCTTTTGCAAAATTGGCAGCCGTTAATGTTTCGAAAATTTCTTCCGTGGTTTTTACGGTTGGCTTTAAAACCACTTTTACAGGAATTTGTGACGAAGCATTGAAAGCTTCCACAATCTTCGCCGAATGTTCCGCTACCTGTGCTAATGTTTCAGAGCCGTATAGATGCTGGCTTCCGGTGATGAACCAGATTTCTTTGATATTGAGAGGTGTTAACATATTTGATGATTGATAAATGATGATTTATAATTGATATTTGATTTTATTCATTTCATAGGTTTTACCTACGGCTATTAATATTGAATCCTCCGGATTCTGTAGGATTTGTGCGTTTTTTTCCATAGGTTTCACCCAAGGCTACTGATATTGAACGATGACAATTGCCAAAAGCTAAAAGCCATTCGCCAAAAGCAAAACTATTGTCCGTAATAAGCGTTTTTGCCATGTTTGCGTTCGTAATGTTTTTTGATAAGTGAATCTTTTAAACGAGTTACGTTCGGATTAATTTGTTTGGTGAGATACGCCATTTCAGCGATGGTTTCCAAAACTTTGCTATTGTAAACAGCTTTTTCAGCATTTTTTCCCCAAGTGAACGGTCCGTGATTTCCGATGAGCACCATTTCTACTTCTTCATAAGACAGTTTTTTTTCCTTGAAACAATCCAGAATCTGGATTCCGGTATTATATTCATAATTGCCTTCGATTAAATCATCATGCATCGGGGGTGCACAAGGAATGTCTGTTGTAAGATGGTCTGCGTGCGTTGTCCCGAAAATCGGGATGTCTAACTGCGCCTGTGCCCAAGCTACTGAATAAACAGAATGTGTATGTGAAATGCCACCGACATTTTCCCAGTTTTTATAAAGATAAGCATGGGTTTTGGTGTCTGAAGACGGTCTTAAATTCCCTTCCACCACATTGGCGTCATAATCTAAAATCACCATATCTTCCGGTTTCAATAATTCGTAAGGAACACCGCTGGGTTTGATGGCAAAAATTCCTTTGTCACGATCAACGGCGCTTACGTTTCCGAATGTGTAGACCACCAATTTTAAGGCATCGAGCTGCATATTGGCTTCGTAACATTCTCGTTTTAATTCTTTATAGATGCTCATTTTTATTTACATATTTTTTTCAAATTCATAGGTTTGACCTACGGCTAATCCTATTGAACCCTTCGGGTTCTCTCCTATGTATCCATCGCAGCCCGGCTTGAGCGGAAATCCTTTTTTTGCACTGGGAAAAGCCTTGGCGAAAAAGATTGGGAGCCCTTCGACAAGCTCAGGATAAACTACAGACGGATAAAGCTGCCATGATTGTTTTAGTTAATGGTTTTTGGTTGATGGTTGATCGTTCTTTAATTAATGTAAATATTTAACAGGTCGCCTTTACGAGGCTCTTTTTGTGATGATAATATTTACATTATTTACGATTAACAGGACGCTCCTAACGGAGCTTTTTTAAACCTAATTAATTACTATAAACTGTCAACCGTCAGCTTTTTCTTAGATTTGATATTATTTTCGGTGAAATCTGCTAAAATCTGATAGTGCTGTAGCAATTCTTCGTATTGTTCTACATGTTCTTTCTGCGGGAAGTATTCAGCTTCGAAATCAGAGCCCATTTTTTGGCTTGCTTCCTGGACGTTGGGATAAATTCCTGCGGCAACAGCGGCATAAATAGCTGCCCCTAAAGCCGGAGCCTGATCTGATGCTGCCACAACAATCGGCATATTCAGGACATTTGCCAGAGTCTGCATGATGAATGGTGATTTTCTGGCAACGCCGCCAATTCCTATGACTTTATGGATTTTAATGCCTTCATCTTCGAAGCGGTCGACAATTTTTTTGGAACCAAAGCAAATGGCATTCACCAACGCTTTGAAAATATGCGGTGCTTTTGTTCCCAAAGAAAGGTTGCTGATCGCCATTTTCAGTTCCTGACTGGCATCCGGTGTTCTTCGTCCGTTGATCCAGTCCAACGCAATGGGAACGGTTTCCGAAAGAGGAATTTTTTCTGCTTCCAGAGTGAGATAGCGAATCATGTTTTTTTCTATTTCTTCTTTCAGCAAGTGTTTTTGGTTTTCGCCAATTGCGTCGGAACTCATTATAATATTGATTGTCGGTTCTGTGAGAATATCTTTATACCACGCCAAAACATCTCCGAATGCAGATTGCCCAGCTTCCAATCCCATTAATCCCGGAATGACGGAACCATCGACCTGTCCGCAGATTCCTTTTACCGTTCTGTCTCCGATAATTTCTTTTGGAGCCACCATAATATCGCAGGTGGATGTTCCCATAATCCTGATGAGCGTATTCTCTTCTACTTTTGCGCCTATTGCTCCGGAATGTGCATCGAAAGTTCCGACAGCAATGACTGTATTGACCGTTAATCCTAATTTTGCTGCCCATTCTTCGTTCAGATTTCCGGCAACTTCGTTGGAAGTATAGGTTTTATCATATAATCTATCGCGAAGTTCTGCCAATGACGAATCTAATTGACCAAGAAATTCTTTGGAAGGAAGTCCTTTCCACGACTCGTGCCACATTGCTTTATGTCCGGCTGCACAACGGCTTCTTCTGAATGTTGCTAAATCCTGATGATCGGAAAGCAGAAACGTAAGGTAATCACAATGTTCCATCCAACTGTGCGCTGCGTTTTTTACGGCTTCATCTTCTCTGTTGATATGAAGAATTTTTGCCCAAAACCATTCGGAGGAATAAATTCCGCCTTCAAATTTTGTATAATCTTCGCCACCCCAATTTTTCGCCAGATCATTGATTTCTTCAGCTTCACGGATGGAAGTATGGTCTTTCCATAATACCATCATTGCATTGGGATTTTCTGAAAATTCGGGCAAAAGGGATAAGGCAATTCCATCTTTATTTACCGGAAGGGGTGAAGAACCCGTAGTATCAATACAAATGCTGACAATATTTTCGGGTGCAACTCCACTTTCTTTCACGACATCGGAAACGGTTTTTTCCAGTCCTTCGATGTGATCCAGCGGATGCTGACGAAATTGATTGTTTTCCGGCCTGCAGAACCTGCCTTTTTTCCATCTTTGATAGTAGCTTACGGAAGCTACCAATTCTGCCCCGCTTTCAGTATCAATCAAAACGGCGCGAACAGAGTCTGTTCCATAGTCTAAGCCGATAACGTACTTTTTCATTAACGAAAGTGATTTATTTGATTTATAGTTTTAGCTCTTTTTTAAAATAACGGATGTATTGGATTACATTATGCAAGGATTTCCCTTTAAGCTTTCATTTACCCTAACAAATTCTCCGGTTTTCTGTTGAAGAGATAAAACAAATATAAGATTCTATTTTAAATAAATGTAATATTTACACTTAATTTTAAATTTTCTTTTATTGATGGGGATTTGGAGCTATTTAAGCTTTAAAATAACGAGAGAATTTGCCGGAATTTCTACTGAAAATTTTCCCTTTTTAATGGTCTGCGTTTCTTCTTTGGGTGTGATGGTCTCCGTTTGGAAATTATTTTCATCGGAAAGTCCTGATGAAGTCAGTAAGATTTTGGTGAGCTTACTGGGATTTTTAATGTTTTTGGGATTGATTTCAACTGACATTTTTTCATCATCCGTACTAACAATTTTAATGATTGTTTCATTTTTTTCAAGGTCATGTACGGCGGATGCATAAAGATGGTTTTCGCCCTTCAGCGGCTTTCCGTTTTCGGAAATTTTAATTAAATCTGTTCCTTTATTGTTTGAAAATAATTTCTGAACATAATAATTGGGAGTTGCATAAGATGTGAGATTATTAAACCAGATTAAATCGGGCGTCCATTGCCAACCGTCTGCGTGAGCGAAAAGCGGTGCGTAAGAAGTCATGGTTACAACATCTGCATTGCGTTCCAATCCGGTCATAAAAGCGGCTTCCGAAAGTGCGGTCAACCAGTTGTTTTTATTGTCCGGCTTTACAACACCCACCGATTGTGCGGCGTATTCCCCGGCAAAAACCTTAGGTCCTGAACGGTCGTATTCATCATATCTTCCGGCGTTTTTCATAAACCATTCCGGAGAATTATAATAATGCTCATCCACAACCTGCGTATTCAGTTTTTTAAGTTCTTTCCAGCCGTAATCGAAAAATTCGCCATCGGGAGACGGTCCGCTTCCCGAAATAATTTTAATATCAGGATATTTGGTGTGAATTGCTTTTTCAAAAACTTTGTACCGTTCTATATAATCTGCTCCCCATTGTTCGTTTCCTACACCGATGAATTTCATGTTAAAAGGTTTCGAATGTCCCATTTCAGTACGGATTTTACCCCATTTCGTATTGGAATCTCCGTTTGCAAATTCAATTAAATCAAGAGCATCCTGAACATAAGGATCTAAATCTTCCATTTTTACAAGTTCTGCCGTGTTGAACTGGCATGCCATTCCGCAGCTTAAAACAGGAAGCGGTTCTGCACCTAAATCTTCAGCCAACTGAAAATATTCAAAAAAGCCAAGACCGAAAGACTGCCAGTAATCCGGAGTTAAACGATGAGCAAATCCGTTGTTCCACTTATTAATCAAATTTTCACGGTCTTCCACTTTTCCGATTGTTTTTTTCCATTGATAACGTTCTGCCAACGTTCGACCTTCAACAATACATCCGCCGGGAAAACGTAAAAACCCGGGTTGTAAATCATATAATTTCTGAACCAAATCCTTCCGTAAACCGCCTTTTCTTCCTTTCCATGTGTTTTGCGGAAATAAAGAAATCATATCCATATTCACAATGCCCTTCCCTGTAAAAGTGATTTGAAGTTTAGCCTTTTCAATGGTTTTGGAAGGTATAAAAACGGTGCTGTATTTTTGCCATCCTGCTCCCTTGATTATGGATGAGACAGAAGAAATCACCATTCCGTTTTCATCAATCAGTTTTGTATTGACCGCAGAAATATTTCCTGAAACGTTTTCTAAATTGAAACTAAAATCATACTTTTCACCCTGATGAATCCCAATTCCCCGGAAACCTTCGTTTTCAAGTGAATAGTTTTTATCATTCCAAACCGTTATTCTTGCGTAGTTTTTATTGGTTTTAGACTTATCAGTAATAATCGTCAGAAAGCCGGAATCTAAATTGGGAGACAATGTTTTTGTATTGGGTTGTTTCCAGCCTGTCAAAGGTTCGTCGAACTCGAAGCTTCGGTTTTTGATGAGTTCAGCATACAATCCTCCGTCTGCAGCAAAGTTGATGTCTTCGAAGAAAATTCCGTACATCGTAGGCTGGATTTTGATGTTGGTTGAGGTTCCGTCCAAATCGAGAACGTGCTTTTTAACCTTCCCATTTTGTGCTGAAAGGAAAGCTATGCTTAGAGAAAATGCGGTGACGAATATTTTGGTTTTCGTTTTCATTTTTTGAGTTGAAAAGTTGAATTTTGATTGATAAACCTTATAGGTTTTGTAGGCTGAAGGCTGATTAATTAACTTTCAACCGAATACTTTTTAACCCTGATTCATCAGAAGTTCCGCCGTAGAAAATGGTGTAATCTCCTGCTTTTGCAACCAAGTCATCCGCTTTTTCATCATAAAATTTAAAGGAATCTTTAGAAATAGTTAACCGGATATTTTTTGTTTCCTTAGATTTAATCAGGGTTCTTTCAAATGACCGTAAAGTCTTTACTGGCGCCAAAGCATCATTATTTCTTTTCACATACACCTGAATCACTTCCTCACCATCTCTTTCCGAATTATTGGTAACAGGAACTGTAATCGTTACATTTTCATTGGATTGGACAGAATTTTTATCCAAATAAGCATTTCCATAAACAAACTTCGAATAACTCAGCCCATGTCCGAACGCGTACAAAGGTTTTTCCGTCATATACCGATAGGTTCTTCCCTGCATATCATAGTTTTCAAAACCCTTATGTTTAGCTGTTTTAGAAAGATTATTATCGAGCTGTTCCAGATTTTTGTAGAATGTAACCGGCAATCTTCCCGCCGGATTGTAATCTCCCGCCAGAACATCTGCAATCGCCGTTCCGCTCGATTGTCCACCATACCATGCATTCAGTAAAGCATCATAATTTTTTTCGTCCTGCGCTAAACCTAATGAACTTCCTGTACAAAGCACAAAAACGACTGGTTTTCCTGTCTTGCGCAATTCAGCTAATAAATCACGCTGAACTTTCGGTAAATCAATGGACGTTTTATCGCCTCCTTTGAAGCCTTCTGCATTCACCATCATTTCTTCACCTTCCAGACTTGGCGAAAGTCCACCCGCAAAAATAATGACCTCTGCATCTTTCACTTTTTCCCGAACGGCAGCAAAATTGACCGGATCTTTTCTGTATACATCGAAAGTGATGCTTACATATTTTCCTCTTTGAGTATGCCTTAATTCAATGTTATATTCTTTTCCTTTTTCCATTTTCACAGGAAATTCTGAAGGATGTCTTGCATCGGGACCTTTTCTTGTGGCGATTTCTTTTCCGTCAACAAAAAGTGTGTAAACATCGGATGTTGAAGCTGAAAAAATAACATCGCCTGTATATGTACTTTTGAAAACGCCGGAAATAATCGCCGATGTATTTTCCCTTCCCACATTGGGAGCAAGCTGGGTTCCGCCAAAACTGTTGTAATTGATTCCGCTTTTATTGACTGAAATATTAGCAGGAGTTCCTTTGAATTCATTATTGTTGAAAAACGCTACTTTCATTCCTTTTTCGCCGTTTTTCCGGCTTAAAAAATTCTGATAAAGCGAAGTTCTGGAAGAAGGATCTGTTACCTCGCTTCCCTTTTCATAAATAATTTCAGCGTTTGGAAATTTGTTTTTAATTCCATCTAAAATCGTTACAATGGATGAAGGTGTTCCGTTATAATTTCCCAACTGCATCAGTCCGTCATCTGCATTTGGACCAACGACTGCGATTTTTTTGATGTTTTTATTCAAAGGCAAAACATTCTTCTCATTTTTCATTAATACAATTGATTTCTGAGCCATTTTTAGAGCCTGCTTTTTATGCTCTTCAGAATCCACAACGGAATATGGAATGGAGTTCCAGTGAACAGAAGCTTTAGGATCAAGCATTCCGAGCTCAAACCAGCCTTTCAGAATTCTGCGCATAGAAACATCCAGGTCTTTTTCTGTGATTAAACCACTTGCTAAAGATTTGTTTAAATTATTGTAGGTGTCGCCACATTCTAAATCTGTGGAGTGTTTCAGGGCATCTGCAGCGGTGCTTTTCTCGTCGGGATGTGTTCCATGGTATTGCTTCTGATAGAAATCTGCCAAAGCCCAGCAATCGGAAACGACCATTCCGTCGTAGTTCCATTTTCCGCGGAGAATTTCTGTCAATAAAGTATTGTTCGCACAGCAAGGCTGACCATCGAACGCATTGTACGCACACATCACTTCCCTTACATTTCCCTCTAAAACCAAGGCTTTGAAAGCCGGAAGATAAGTTTCATACAAATCTCGTCTGGAAACTTCTGCGTTGTACGAATGCCTGTTCCATTCGGGACCGCTGTGTACAGCGAAGTGTTTTGCGCAGGCATGGGTTTTAAAATATTTCGGATCATTTCCCTGAAGACCTTTTACGGCTGCAACGCCCAGTATAGAAGTCAGATACGGATCTTCGCCATAGGTTTCCTGACCTCTTCCCCATCTCGGATCACGGAAAATATTAATATTCGGAGTCCAGAACGTCAAACCTTCATAACGTCCGGTTTTTTGAGACTCATCAAAAGATCTGTTGTATTTTGCTCTCGCTTCGTCGGAAATCATTTCAAAAGTTTTGAGATGTTCCGGAACATCCCACGCTGCTGCCATTCCGATTGCCTGAGGAAAAACCGTTGCGGTTCCTGCTCTTGCAACACCATGAAGCGCCTCATTCCACCAACCATAACCGGGAATTTCCAGCCTGGGAACGGCTTTGGAATTATCCATCATCATACCGATTTTTTCATCAACCGTTAATAATCCGAGCAGATTTTCGATTCTTTGTTCTACCGGAAGATCCGGGTTTTGGAAAGGATATTTAAAATTCTGTGCGTACGAGAAAGCAGAGATGACGATTGATATATTGAACAGGAGTTTTTTCATTTAATCAAAACAAAATATTTTATGATTAGAAATCTTTAATTATTACATCATCCAATTAAGAATTTTGTAATGAAAACAAATATAAGATTCTCCGTTAAATAAATGTAAAAAAAACACTTATTATTTTTTTATCGGAGAAAACAAAGCCATCAAAATATTATACTGATGATGGCTTTGATGAATTAACTGATATACAGATTATTGTTTAATAAATTTCTGTGACCCTCTTTTCTGGTTTCCGGATGAAATTTCAATAAAATAGGTTCCTGCAGAAAGGTCGTTGATTCCGATACGATTTTTTCCGGCATTCATTTTCAATCCCGATTTTACTAAGCCTCCTCTTGCATCATAAATTTTAGCCGTTGCATCCTGAGTTTTTAATTCAACAAAAATTTCCGTTTTTGCAGGATTAGGATAAAGCTTTATTGCATCTTTCTGCACACTGTTTTCCTGTGTAGCCAATACTGAGAAATTTAGAGGAAGCATATTTGCGGAATACAGATTTTCTTCGGTAAGATATGCTCTGAAAGGATTAATCATCGGCTCGTTTCCTGCAACAACTTTGTAAAAGCCTGTTACTCCGCCTTCTGTTTTCAAGACATAACTATTAGCCGGAACTTTTATGGTATGATATACTCCGTTCATCTGATTTACGGTAATGGCTTTTGGTGTAGAAACGTTACCTGTTCCTGTAAAAGTATAGTTTCCTGTCGCATTCACAAGTACCGGAGTATTGGCAGGAATTGTTCCGCCAGAAATCTGGGTTCCCGAAACCGCTGTTGCGCCCGGCGACATAAGATATACCGATACTCCTGAAGGAATATTGGCTTCAAAAGGTAACAGTAAAGTTTCGTACCCGTTAAAAGTTCTGCTGTAAGAAGCTGATGTCGTGCTGAAATTAAACGGAACCTGAAAATCTTTGCCCAAATCTGAAAGGACAAGGCTGGAACAAGCTGTTCCGGAAATTACATTGTTTGAGGTAGAATTTACATTAGAATTCAAATAAAAAATGTTATTTGAATTTACGCTTAGAGGCTGCCAGTTATTTGAAGGGGTAATTCCTGCAGTTGTCCTGAAATCCAGTGAGGTAAAGTAGCCATTTTCGAGTGCATCCATAAGGTTACTGTCACTGTCTGAATAGGTTCCGCCAAATTTTGAAGCAATTTCGTTGCCTACATTAAAATAAACATCTCCTAAATTTAAGGTAAGAACGGAACTGTAGTTAGAATTTCTAAGTCCTAAAATTCCTTTACAACCGTCGGTAAGCACCTGTCTCGAAATATCAAGGGTAATATCAAAATTTCCTCCTGTCGGAAAATTGATCCTTCCGTAGTTGAAAGATTTTGCAATATCCTGACTGTTGATATAATACAGAGTCGTATTATCTGAATAGCTTTGTCCGGCTGTAGTGTAGCTGTTAACGTGTAAAATTAGTTTGTTGTATCTGTCGTTCAACTGAAGATAACCGTTTGAAGCAGTCATATTATTACTGATCAAAGGACTTGGATTGGAAAATGTTACCGTTGTATTACTGATGTTAAAAGCAGTTCCGAAAGCGGAATTGGTGGTTGTTTGTGTCTCAATTTTATTGTAATGGATATTTCCGCCTGTCATCAGAGAAACCGGTCTGTCGCCACTTTTATTGAATACGAAAGTCATCACGCTGGATGGAGCGATATCCGCTCCGGGACGGAAAGTGGGCGTACTGAATGAAATCGGCGTGGTCACCATATTGGAAGAAGCATTTGTAAGGACTTTTGTTCCCGATGTTGTATAAAAAGGCAGATCGACCTTCAGGTTATAAGTATTGGCAGAAGAATTAATGACCATCAAAACAATCTGGTTACCATCTGCGGAAATATAGGAAGATCCCTGTAAAGCTCCGGTTTTATCTTCCCATTTGGCATCAATTCTTGTTTTTCCTGTTACGTATTTTGCATAATGGGAAAGGATATAACCTCTTTTAGACATCACTCCTGTTGGTGTTCCGTAGGTTCCGTCGCCCATTAATCCGTAATATCTTTTTGAAGCATAATGAATCCACGCATTGATATTTCCGAGCATGGAATTATTGATGCTTGAAGCAAAGTTAAAAGCATCAAGGTTCCAGCTAAAATCACGCGGCGTCTGGCTGCCGGAGTTCCAATTAATCAGATATTCTGTCTGCCAGATTTCTTTATTGTAATTCTGGAACTGTTTGTAAGCCGACTGCATTAATCCGTACTGATGCCCTCCATAAACTTCAAAATTTGCCATAGTAGCAGTATTAAGCATGGCATTGGCAAAATTATCGGTAAAACCTACACTTTCCGGTGCAATCACTTTGCAGTTGATGAGGTGTCCGTAATCTTTTACAAAAGCTGAAATCTGAGCGGGAGTCCATATACATCCCTGATATTGAGCCATTTCGTCCGGTTCATTCTGAATGGAAATATAATCCAGATCCACTCCATTTGTTTGTAAATAGGTAACGAAACTGTTGAGATACAATGCATAATCCTGATAATTTTCGGGCTTTAAATATCCGATCTGCTGGACTCCGTTGGCGTCTGTATACACGGCATTCACATGGTTATTGGTTTTCCAGGCTGCAGGCATCGTCCACGGACTTGCGAAAATGGTAAGCCCCATTGATTTTGCCAACTGTGCCGTTGGTAATACAGCACTCCAGTTGTTGCTGTCCTCCGGAATATACAGCCTCATGATATTATAGCCTCCTTCGCTTCCTGATCCCCAAAGCGTCTGAATTTCGGAAGTCGTCATGTGATTGTAAGCGAACTGCGGACTGCAGACAAATCCTCCGAATCCTTTTATTTTCTGATACGAGGTATTTTTATCGATTTTAACGGTGGTAAGCTGTCCGTAAAAAAAACTGCTAAAAAGCAGAAAAATAGATTGAATTGCTAAAAAGTTTAAACGTTTTTTCATAATGTTCTAGTTTTAATTTTAATCATTTTTCAGTAAAGTATGGAATATACAATCCCCTTCAAGACGGTTTATTATTGAAAAACCATCAAGAAAATTCCCTGAACTGTATCAGGCAGCGAGTTTTAAATAAAGTTTTGTTACAAAGCTTCTGCTGTTTTTCTTGTCCTGTATTTGATGAAAACAATATTTAAAGAAAGAGAATGATAAATTAGATTAATATTTCATAAGCAAAGCATTGATTGTTATTACTATTTGCTGATTTTCAGTGAAGAATTTCACTTTCGGGTGCACCCAGATAAGAAGGCTGTAAACCTCCCGTATCGATCAGTATTTTTTCAAGAACGATTCCCGGCTCAAGAACTCTGAATCGCAGCGTATGTTTTCCGGGTTGTAAAATCTGGTGTTTTGTTGCAGATTTAATAATATGTTCGGATTGCCACCTTCCCAATTCGCCTCTGTAATGACCATTGAAATTGACAATCTGCGGCGTTTGATTATCAAAAGAAATTTCATAACGCAGTCCTTTGTTGTGATTAAAATTCAAAGTCGGCGCCAATAACAACTGGACTTCGAATTCACCTTTGGATTCAAAATTCATATCATATTCCAGATAAATATTTTCATCCGCTTTTGGATAGTCATTCTGTGGAAAGGTAGTCACGCCGGATTTAGTTTTCCCAAAATCCGGAATCACTTCCCAATGAATTCGGTCTGAATGGCTGGTCCTCGCAAAATTTTCCGCTTCTATTGAAATATAGCCGTTTTTCTCCTGAAATGTCTTTTCTTTGGAAGCATTATCATCATATACATAGGTTACTTCAGGCATTATATTTTCTTTTCCGTCTGCCCAAGTTTTGTATCCTATTCTCATCTGATCCATCATGTGTTTCCATTTCCCGCCGGCAATTTCATTGTTGTATTTATGATCCAGATATGCATTTCTCTCAAAGCATTCTTTTACCTTGTCCGCAAAATAATTTGCTTTTAAATCATATCTGGCAGCCAATTCTCTGTTTTTGGCAACGGCATAATACATTTCATACAAATTACTGCATGCATCAATGGGATAAAGAACTAACTGATAATAGGCATCCTGATATTCTGCAGGGATCTGTTCTTTCAGGCGCAATGCATCAACAGCCAACGCTCTGTAATCATTTAAAACAGTTTCGAATTCGTAGTAATTTTCCAGGCTGTATGTTTTGCTGTCCAGTGTTTCGGGTGTAACGCGACGGTTGTATTTCGCATACAGATTAATCATTCTCGCAATTTCTTTGGCGTGCTTTTCACCAAACTGCTGTGCTGACCATCTTTCGGTATATTCTAAAAGATTTTTTGAATTGAACTGCTTCGGATTCCATGCCATTTCAAGGAAAAAACTGATGGGAAATTCCATCGGTTTCAAATCTCCGACATTTACCACCCAAACTTTATCCACTTTATGTTCGTAGGAAAGATTCATCTGTTCCCAAACTCTTTGAATCGGATTGATATTGATCCATTTTGAATTTCTCGGTCCACCCACATAATCAAAGTGGTAGTACATTCCATAACCGCCTTTGTGCAAAGGTTTTGAAAGATCCGGAAGTTTTCTCACATTTCCCCAGTTATCATCACAGAATAATAGAATTACATCATCTGGAACCCGCATTCCTTTGTCATAATACTCCTGAACTTCTTTATACAAAGCCCAAACCTGAGGCGTTTTTTCTGCTTTTTTACCGGTCACCTCAGCAATGATTCTTCGCTGGTCTTTTACAATTTTTTCAAGTAAGGAAATATTGGTTCCCTCTCCCATCGCTTCATCACCATCGCCGCGCATTCCGACTGTTACTAATTTTTCCCAGTTTTTACTTCTTTCAAGCCCCAATTTCCAGAATTTCTGCAAAACTTTTTCATTTTTGGAATAATCCCAGGTATTTGGCAGATTATTTTTCTTAACATATCTATGCCAATCGGTCTGAGCCTGAGCCATTGGTTCATGATGCGAAGTTCCCATAACAATTCCCATTTCATCGGCTAAAGGTCCGTTCAAAGGATCATCGTCATAGAAAGCTTTTCCCCACATTGCTGGCCAGATGTAATTTCCTTTCAGTCTTAAAATCAGCTCAAAAACTTTTTCGTAAAATTTAGAATTGATTCCTCCAAAAGTTGCTCTCGCCCATCCTCCCAATGAAGGTTCTTCATCATTCAGAAAAATACCACGGTATTCTACTGCGGGCTCTCCGTCTGTATACATTCCTTTTTTGAAGTATACATTTTCTTTTTTCTCAACCGGAACATCTGCCCAGTAATACCATGGCGAAACCCCGATTTGCTGAGACATTTCGTAGATGCCGTAAATGGTTCCTCTTTTGTCGCTTCCGGCAATGACGATTGCTTCAGAAACGCCGGGAAATGGATGGCTTACATTCTGAATGATGTATTTTTCATTTTTCCCTGTTAAAGATTTTCCATCAATTTTTTTCTGTTTAATGAGATCATCAATTACAGATTTTGTTCCGACTGTCCCGATGATGATTAAAGGAGAATTCATTTCCGAAACCTGATTCAATATATTGGGTTCACTTCCTGTTACTTTCTGAAAATCGGACTGCAGATTTTTAACTGCTTTCAAAATTCCTGTATCTATTCCGGAACTGACAAGAATCGAAAGGCTGACTGATTTTTCTTTCAATACGATTGTTTCCGCATTTTTTTCTGCGCTGATGAAGGGTTCTGTTGCATTGAGCTGTAAACAGCATCCGAATACCATGACGAGAAAAAATATTTTTATCTGATTCATAATCTTTTATTTTCTATTTAAATAAAATTTGAACGGCTTATCAAATTGAACCCTTTCAGGGTTCGGATTTTATTCATATTTCTTTCCATAGGATTGTACCTATGGCTATTGATATTGAATCCTTCGGATTCTTTGAGTGCAGCGAATCTCTCGCAGCCCGACTTGAACGGAGCTCTTTTTGCCGCAGCAAAGCGGAGGCAAAAAAGCGGGAGTGGAAGGCGGAAAAAGCTGCCCAAAACCAATTAATTTCTCAAAACAAATCCTCCGTTTGGCTGAATTTCCACATTAAAATTACCTTTTGCACTCACTTTCACTTCTTTTTCTGATGAATTTCCGTGAGCATCGTCGTTGATGAATTTCACCGTTTTTCCAGCAAACACAGGAAGACTGATTTTCAATTTTTTTACCGTTTTTTCTGCATTAATTCCGGCAACATACCATTGATTCTGATGTCTTCTTGCGATTACGGAATATTTTCCGGGATAACCGTCTACAAAAACCGTTTCATCCCAAAGTGTCGGGATCTTCTTCATAAAATCAAGCTGAAATTTCGGGGCATCGGTAAGGTTATTCGGTGTTATCCCAAACATCTGAACCGGATTCTGAAACAGAACTGCTGTTGCCAACTGAAAGCCATCTGTTGTGTATCTTTTATTTTTGTCTTTGTTGGATTTCGTTAAATATTTATTGAGAAAAGTCCCGCCAAACTCCATACTTCCGACGGTATTTCTGATGAAGGGATGCAGCGAGGCGAAAAAAGCTTCCTGTTTGCGGATATCTTCGGAAAAATAGAGCATTTCGGATGCTAAAACAGCTTCGCTTCCAGCATAATTCGGGTACATTACTTCCCAGCCTCTTGGTAATGTTGCTCCGTGAAAAATAATCTTTAACCCAAAATCATTGGCATCGGAAAGGATGTCTTCATACAGACGCATTGTTTCCTGTTTATCGCCACCGAAAAAATCGACTTTTAATCCTTTTACGCCTATATCTTTCAGCCATTTCATTTCTTTTTTGCGTTCTATGGAGGAACTCATTTTGTTTCTCGGTCCCATCGGCGCATCATTGGAAGCACCATTGGAATTGTACCAAAGCAATACGCCTACATTTTTGGATCTGGCATATTGAATGAGATCTTTCATTCTTTCTTTTCCTATATTTTTGTCCCAAAGCGCATCGATCAGAATGTATTCATACCCCATTTCTGATGCTAAATCGATAAAAAGGCTTTGATCTTTATAATTCATGCTGTTGTCCTGCCACAAAATCCAGCTCCAGGTTGATCTTCCGAAAGTATATTTCTGTGAGGGTTCATACATTGACTCCACAACATCAAAAGGAATCGTTGTTTCCACAATCGGTTTTAAAGAATCGCCAATGGTGATGGTTCTCCAAGGTGTTTTTCCGGGAAGTGAAATGGCGGCTCCTACGCTTCCGAATCCATTGTTTTCAGCCTTATTCGGGTAAGCTATCCTATAAAGATTTTTTTCTGGGGTTGTATCCAAATGAGAAGCGCAGTAGAGACTGTTTACACCAGTTTCAGACAATAAAATCCATCCATCGCTTCCGACATGAAACAATCCCGGAAAAACGTAACCATAATCAGATTTTATTCCTAATTCTGCATCAGCTTTATAACCACTTTCGTAGCTTGGTGCCGTTCTGGCAAAACCTGTCATCGGTTTCATCATCGGAGAAAGGAAAGTTGTGGTTTGAGACGGAAATCTGTAACCTGTAATTTCTGATTGAACAACCGCGCTCAGACGGTCTTTCATCGGCTGAATTTCATATCTGAAAGCCAGATTGTTATTGCTCAACTGAAATTCAATCCCAATATTAAAGTTATCTGCATTGGTAAAATTGACTATTAAAGTATTTGCCGTATAACTGACTTGTGATTTCTTGATTTTTCCGTTGGTATAATTTTTAGAAATTTTATCTTTTTTGTTGTCAACTAATTTCAAATTTTCAGAAAAATCAGATTCATTGGTAATTAGACCTAAAGGTGATTTTTCCAACATTATTTTTCCCTGAAAACTAAGATTATAAAGAGCTTTTCCGTTTTCAGCAAAGACATTTAATTTTAATTTTCCGTCGGGACTTGAGATTTCTGCGACCTGTGCAAAACCTGAAATTCCGGTGAGGAACAACAACAATATGGAGAGATAGGATATTTTAATCATAATTAGTTATTTTCAAGAAAAGTCCAGTAATCGAAAAACATAATATCTTTAGATGCTTTTCCATTAAATACAAAATACACATCGTGAACACCTGTAATTTTTTCCTTCAGTTCAGTTTTCACGGTTTCCCAACGGTCGTCTCCGCCGGTTAAAGGAACTTTTACTGTGGCAACCAATGGTCCGTTAATACCGTCCAGATGAACATCCATTGTCACGTCACTGTTGTGTGTTGTTCCCACTCTTGCTGAAAATGTTGCGGCACCTTTTTTACCAAAATCCACATTTTTCACACTGGTATAAGCGCCGCTTTTTTTTGCTTTGATAAAAACCCCTGCTGCTTTGTTCTGATAAGATTTTATATTTTCAGACCATGCAATTGTTTCCGCCTGATTAAATGAGTAAGGATTAATGGCTGCAATGGCTTTGGAAATTCCATTCGTCATTTTGATGGGTACAACCGAGCCGTCTTTATTAAAACTGAGTTCCTCCACACTTACGGATCTTGTAAATCCGCTTCCTCCAGGCAAAGCACCGTTGTGATAAAAGAAATAGGTTTTTCCTCTGAAATCAACAATTCCGGGATGATTGGTGAACGATTTCCCTTCGTTCGGCATCATAATTCCGCCGTATTTCCATGGTCCTTTTGCGCTTTTGCTTGTGGAGTAGCCTATGAATTCCGGAAGCGGACCGCCCGGCCAGAAGAGATAATACAGATCTTTTCTTTTATATAACCAAGGTCCTTCTTCATATTTCGTCGGTCTTTCAGGATTTTCTTTTCCGTCTCTTTTCCCGAAAGATTCTGCTGTCATGGGAACTTCAACAATCTCGCCGGAGTAAGAAATCATGTCCTGATTCAGTTTTACATATTTGAGTTTTGGATTTCCCCAGTACATATGCGCCTGTCCGTCGTCATCAATAAAAACCGTCGGATCGATGTCGCCCCATTCGCTTTGCACAAGAGGCTTTCCAAGCGGATCATGAAACGGCCCGAACGGACTGTCTCCCACCGCAACACCAATCGCTCCTTTATTATTGGTTTTAGACCACATCGGAACGTACATAAAAAATTTACCGTTCCTTTCCACGCACTGTGCCGCCCACGCATCACGTTTTGCCCAGTGGAAATCGCTGTAGGAAAGAATGGTTCCATGATCGGTCCAGTTCACCATATCGTTGGTGGAATAGACTTTCCAGTCGTTCATCGTAAACCATGTGGAATCATCTTCATCATGGGTGGTGTAAACGTAAAGCCTGTCGTTGTACACCATTGGAGCCGGATCGGCGGTATAGCTGGTCTGAATAATGGGATTCTGCGAATATAATATTCCTGAAAAGCCTACCAGACAGAGATTTAACATTATTTTTTTCATATTTTAAATGACTTTGGAATAAAAATTTTTAATGCGGATGTCCCCCTGAGGAACGTCTTTTAAAGCATAAAAATCATCTCCTTCAAAAGGAATATCGATTAGAATAGTAATGAAAACTTCCGCTTTGAGGATCTGTTGTACCAATCCAAAAACTATCTGACTCTTTTTTCAGGGCATCTTTTTTTTCTAAATCGATCTGCACTTTTTGCGCTTCCGGAGCTTTGATTTTAAACATCACTCTTTCGTCGGCAAGAATTTTGGGATACTGCGCATTCCTGATATTGGTTGCTTCGGGTGTTCCCAAAACCGTAAAATTACTGAACTGAGATTTATCGACAGGCTTGAATAATAGCTGTGAAAAGATATATAAATCATTTTTCCAGACCTTGAAGTCGTGACCGCCCGGTTCTATATAAAAAATATGGGGGATTTTATTTTTTTTGAGATAATCGCTGGTTCTCTTACTGAAAGGCATCAGTCCGTCTGCATCGCCACAGGAAATAAAAATAAGTTTGAGCTTCAGAGCATCTTGTGGATTGGGCAAAAGCTTATCGGGCTCTTTGGTGTTAGGCGCTGAAGAAAATGCTCCCAACCAGGCAAATTTATCGCTGTTTCCGAAGGCAAAATTCTGAGTTTGTCCGCCTCCCATTGAAAGGCCTGCCAAAGCCCTGCTTTCTCTGTCTTTTTTAACAGGATATTTTTTTTCTACAAAGGGAATCAGATCATTCAGCAGATCTTTTTCGAAGGTTGTAAAGGCTTCTACTTTATCCGGAGCCATTATATTTCCTGTTGCCCTGTCATCCTTCATGGCTCTTCCGTTCGGTAAAACTACAATCATAGGCTGCAGTTTTCCCTGTGCGTAGAGATTATCAAGAATAACATTTGGTTTTCCCTGATTGAACCATTCTTTTTCGTCTCCGCCAATACCATGAAGAAGATAAAGAACAGGGTATTTATTTCCTTTTTTGAATCCGGGTGGTGTGTAAATCAGTGCTTTTCTAGTCGTTCCTACCGTTTTTGAAACATATTGAACCGTATCGATTTTTCCGTGGGAAATTGTAGGATTTTCTACATCAAAACCTTGTGGTGCCTGTTTATCGGAAGTCTGTGCAGAAAAAAGGACTCCGGATAACATGAAAGTGACTGTTAATATGATGGATCTGTTCATGATTTTTATTTGTGAGTTTTACACTTATTGATTTTGATAAAAAAATTATTCATGCAAATGGATTTGTTTTTTTTAATTTTATCGTCTGTTTTTATCAACAGTTCGCCTCTACGAGGCTTTGTTTTGGTGACGCAACTTTTTTCTATTAACAGAATGCTCCTACGGAGCTCATATCTCTTTTTAAACAGCGAATCTCTCGTAGCCCGGCTTGAACGAAGCTCTTTTTGTGAGGAGAAACGACGAATAAAAAAGCGGGAGTGGAAGACGGATAAGCTACCCAAAAAATAATCCCACATTCATTACTCTGAAATGGTATTGACTCTGAAAAAGTCAACATCTACAAAACCGCCCAGATTCCTGGTTGCATAATTGAAGATTGCCAACTTGGAACCCATAAAAAATCTTCGGTAATCGAAAATCATTTTGTATCCTTTTTCCATTTCGGTCCAGTTTTTCTTATCGTTACTGTAATAGAAATCTGCCAGATCTTTTCCGAGGTTGAAATCGGCATCAATTCTAAAATAAACGGTATCGGAATTCAGGGGAATACGCTTTTTCTCTTCTTTTTTAACGCTTATAACTGCCTTAGTCTTATTATCTAAACTGACTGCATCGGCTGAAAAAACAATAAATTTTTTACCGCCTTCCATTATGACAGACAAAATGCCTGAGTCACCGTTGAAAGCACTGAAACCTGCAACATCGCCGTCTTTCATTCCTTTCACATTTAAAGAAACGATGCCGCTGGATTTAGGACCTTCCATTCTCTGCGTTAAGGTGTTTGGAGCGAGATACAAATTATCCACTACCCTGCTTGTTTTCAACCTTAGGAAGCCTTTTCTTTCGGATAGGGACCATGCTGAATTGACAGGATTATGATTCCACTGCCATTGAATTTTCATTTTTTTGCCGGAAAATTCGTCGCTTTCTATTAAATGATTTTTTGGTTTGAAGGTGGGAAGCGGAACTTCACCCGTTAAAGGTACTTTTCCGTTGTCACCTAAAACCGGCCAGTCGTTTTCCCATTTCACGGGAAGCAAAACCGGAACTCTTCCTACTCCATTTCTGTCCTGAAAGATCAGGGAATACCAGTTGCCATTCTTATCGTCAATCAAAGCACCCTGTCCGGCATAGGAAAATCCAAGAAAGTTGTCTTCCAAAACGACCTTTTTTTCGTACGGTCCGGTAACTTTATCGGCTCTGTACACTTCCTGACGGCGTTTTCCGTCTCTTGGCCAAGAAATCATCATCATATAATATTTTCCGTCTTTTTTAATGATCTGGTTGCCTTCTAAAAGTCCGGTTTCTGATTCATCTTTCTGAAAGACTTCTGTTCCGTCCTGATTTCCGATAATGGTTTTAAAATCGGGACTCAGCTCAAAAACTTTGTTTGAGGTGAAGACATATACCCGATCATCATCATCAAACAGCAAAGACGCATCATGAAAATGCCGGGTTCTCGTGATGAGTTTCCAGTTTCCTTTTTCAGGATTGTCGGTAACATAAAAATAGGATTTGAAAGGTTCGTCGTTCGGGGAAAACAAAACGTAGTATTTTCCTTTGTGATAACGGATGGAAGAAGCCCATTGTCCACGTCCGTAAACAGTTCCGTTTATCAAATCATACTTAGAATTATCATTCAGTACATCAAAAACATAGCTCGACATTTCCCAGTGTACCAGATCTTTGGAATGCATTACAGGAGCTCCCGGCATCAAATGCATGGTCGTGCTTATCAGATAAAAATCGTCACCGTTTCGCGTAATTGATAAATCCGGAGCATCCGCCCAAATGATGGGATTGGTAAAATGGGTTGTCGTCTTTTCAGAATGATTTATCTGGGCCGAAAGTGGATTCAGCCCGATAAATCCCAAAAAAGAAACTATATAAAATGGTCTATTAATTTTCACGGTTTTGCTATTTTGGTTTGGTTTTAATCAATTTAAAAAACACCTTGACAAACTCAGCAATTATTCACTGATAATCAATTTATTAAAAATCCGGATTAGTCTTTTTAAAGCCTGTATAATCTTTTATTTTGACTAAAGCCGAATTGGCTGTTCTTATTTGAAAACGGGCTGAAGCCCGTTCCTATTCATATTCCGGGTGATTACTTTTACTATTAATTCGGTACAATGTCATTGGAAGAAGTACTGTATAATCCAATGAGACTTCCTGTAAATCCACCAGCAACATCGGTAGAAAGGATGTCTCCCGAAACCGGACCGCCGAGATTTTTAAAGTTTTTGCCATCCAAAGAATAGCTAAAGCTGATTTCATCTTTTTCTCCTGTCACCTGAATTTTAATATTTTTTGAAAGTGAAATTTTTTCGCTTGCTATCAGTTTAGATTCCCCTTTTTCTGTTCTTTCCAAAACAATGTAGAAATCTTTATCTTTTTTTGTAATTCCGAAAACGTAGTTGAATCTTTCACTTTGGTAGCAAGTGATTCCTGCCAGTTCTTTTTCGGATTTAGGGTTAAAATCAAGCGTTACGGAGGTTTCAAAATCTTCGTGCTGCAATCTGTGGAATAATGCAGAAACAGGAGCTAAAGCTTTGATATTCGTCTCCATAGGATTCACTTTTACACCTGCTTTTGTAGTGGTGATAAAATTTTCGCGCGGTCCACGCATTGCAATCCAACGGAAATCCAGATTTTTATCGGTTAATTTATCATTATAGGTAAAATTTCCATTCGGGAAAAATCCGTTTTGTCCGGTCTGATTCTGAACGCCTTGTGGCATTTTCAATTTTGGCTTCATCGGAACCAGACCATTTTGAAATACAGGATATGTTCCGCTCCAGTCAACAGGAAGAATGAAGGTTTCCCTGCCTTTATTAACACGATTATTGACATTAGGACGAATGGCTAAAAATACACCGTACCATTGTCCGTTCGGACCTTCCACCAAATCTGCATGACCTGCCCAATCTACTTTTTCTTTTCTGTCTCTTGGAAAATATCTTTGGGTAAGAATTGGATTGTTTTTAGCCGGAACAAAAGGCCCTTTAGGAGAATCTGCCATAAAAATAACTTCGCTGTGGTTACCTCCGGTTCCGCCTTCTGCACACATCAGGTAATATTTTCCTTTGTATTTGTATAAATGAGGGCCTTCGATCCAGATTGGTTTTTGGGAAAGGTCTACTCCTCCGTTCACGATAATTTTGTCTGAACCTGCGACAACCTGATCTTTTTCCAGATCGTAATCCCACATTTTAATCACGCGGTGACCGTTGTACTGCTCGGTTCCTTTTGGCGGTGCATCGTTGTGAACGATGTAGGCTTTTCCGTCATCATCAAAGAAAATGGCAGGATCAATCCCTTCAAAATTCAGCTTTTGTACTTCGCTCCATCCTTTTGCCGGATCTTTGGTTTTCACGACCATATTCCCGACTCCACCTGCAATCTGGGTGGTAATCATATAAAATGTATCGTTGAATTTGTTGTATTTGATATCAGGTGCATAAATTCCCTGTGAAACACCGCCTTTTTCTACCTTAAGCTGGGAAGGTCTGTCCAAAACGTGACCGACCTGCTTCCAATTCACCAGATCCTTGGAAGTGAAAATAGGAACTCCGGGAAACATTGAGAAAGAAGAGTTTACTAAATAATAGTCATCTCCTTTTTTTGTAATACTTGGATCGGGATAACAGCCCTGAAGAATCGGGGAGTAAAATTCGTCCGGTTTCAGGGGATTTTCGTTGTATATTTTGTCGTTTCCACGATAGGTAAAATCTGAGAAAGTCTGTGCAGAAAAATGACTTACAGAAAGCAAAGAGGCAGCAGCCAACAAAGTAAGTTTATTTCTTAAAAAAATCGAATGCATTATTCTCTGTCTCATTATTATATTTTTAGATTATTGTTTAATATGGTATTTATGCTTTTTAATCTTGTCAGAAAAATATTGAATCTGACCTTTTTAAATCTTTCAAAGCTGCATTTTATTCCTCACTAAAAGCAGATGCAATTTTAATTCTTGTTTAACTCTTCAGTTACAGATTTCCTATTAATCAGTTTAATGATCAGCCATGCGGCAACATAAGAGATTCCTGCAATGAAGAAAATGATGTTGTATCCTCCATTAATATTTCCTGATTTTTTGAATGCATCCAGAACAACACCAATGAACAGAGGGAAAATGATTCCTGCCGCCGAACCGAGCATTCCGCCAAATCCGATCACGGAACTTACATGGCTATTGGGTAGCCTGTCTCCAACTGTTGTCATAAGATTCGCTCCCCAACCTTGGTGCGCAGCGGTTGCAAACGCAATAATAACCGTTATTATCCACATATTTTCTACATATTTTGAGAACATTACCGGTACGACCATTAATGCAAACAACAGCATCACGATGCTTCTCGCTCTTCCGATCGCCCAGCCTTTTTTAATTAAAAATGATGACAGATAACCGCCGCCAATGCTTCCGATGGTGGTTCCGCTGTAAATAACGATTAATGGAATAGAAGGTTTGGTTAAATCCATTTTGAAAACATCGGAAAAATAAGCGGGCAGCCAAAACATGAAGAAATACCAGATGGGGTCTGTCATTATTTTTCCGATGGCAAATGACCATGTTACTTTGTATTTCAATAATTCTGACAAGGGAATTTTTTCATGAGACTCAGACTGGGTTTGCTGGTCACTTTTAATGTATTGAAGTTCTTTCTGACTTAAAAGCTTCGATTTTTCCGGTGTGTAATAGAATTTCCACCAAAGAATAATCCATAATAAACCCAATGCGCCAATCCAGACAAAAGTCTGCTGCCATCCATAATGCCCCAGAATAAAAGGAACAAGAACAGGAGCTAGAATTGCCCCGACCGTTGCTCCCGAATTGAAAATCCCTGTTGCTAAAGCTCTCTCTTTTTTTGGGAACCACTCTGCAACAGATTTTATAGCCGCGGGAAAATTTCCGGCTTCGCTTAGACCTAAAGACATTCTTGCAACAATAAATCCTACTGTACTCTTCACAAAACCATGTCCTATAGAAGCCAGACTCCATACAATTAAAGAAACCGCATAACCAATTTTGGTTCCCACTCTGTCAATAAAACGTCCCATTGCCAGATAACCTAATGCATATGTTGCGGTAAAAGCCATCACAATATAGCTGTAATCTTTTTCGTCCCAGTGGAACTCGGTTTCTAATGTTGGTTTCAGCAATCCCATCACCTGACGATCAAGATAATTGATGGTTGTAGCGAGGAAAACCAAAGACAGCATCCACCATCTGAGATTCGTTTTAGGTATCTGCATTTTATTTTAATTGAATTAGTAATTTCTCCATCTTATCTTTTAATTCTTCGGAAGAAAGATTGAGATTAATCAGAGAACTTCCGAGTCCTACCGCAACAGCTCCACTTTCCATCCAACTGAGAATATCTTCCGGATCGGAACTGATTCCGCCGGTCAGCATAAATTCCATTTCGGGGAAAACCGGCCGGATCGATCTGATGTATTTTTTCCCTACGACATCCGCAGGAAATATTTTTACCATTCTGAGCCCGTTCTGATAAGCCAGATTTACGTCTGACGGGGTAAAACATCCCGGAATTAATAAAACATTTCTTTCCGAGGCATTTTTCACGATGGAGTCATCGATCACCGGTGTAATAATAAAGTCTGCACCCGCATTTACGTATTCATTCATCTCTGCTGCATTTTTTACGGTTCCTATTCCTAAGAAAAGTTCCGGAAATTCTGTCGCTGACAGTTCTTTCAGTTTACTGAAATTTTGTAAAGCAGATGCTCCACGATTGGTATATTCTACAACGCGGATTCCTGCTTTATAAAGCGATTCTACAATGGATTTTGAAACCTCGAAAGATTCATTGTAAAACAATGGAACGATCTTCTGGTCTTTTATTTTTTGTATGATTAGTAAATTCATAAATTCTCGATATTAATCGTTTCGTTGATGGTGTCGCCCTGTACAAAAAGTTTTTTAAAGGCTACTTTTACAGCATCATCCAGAATTCTCTGGTTTGCATTTCCTTTGATGATCCCATGAATAAGAGCCGCCATGAAAGAATCTCCGCTGCCTACTCTTTCCAGAATTTTATCAGAATAGTAGTGTTCTGATATGAATAATTTCCCTTCGGAATACAGGGTCGCAAAATAATGCACTTCATCTCCTTTTGTGAATCTGAAAGTATTGGCAATGCTTTCTACATTAGGATAGGATTTTTGAATTTCCAAAGCTGATTTTTCAGCCTGTTTTAAAAGGTTTTCATCATCAAAATTTCCATTCAATTCGTATTGGATTGAAATGTCCAGAAATTCCTGAATTGACCATATATTTCCCATTAAAACATTCACAAACGGCATCAGCTTTGAGATTTTATCAAACGGATTCTGATTCTGCCAAAGAGAAGCACGGTAATTCAGATCCAGAGAAACTTTGATATTCCGGGCATTGGCTTTCTTCATCAAATCAAAACATTTTTGAAAAGCATTCTCGCTCAAAGCCGGCGTAATTGTGCTTATATGAAGCCATGTAATATCCTGAAAAACTTCGTCATCGGAAAATCCTGAAAAGTCTGATTCTGAAAAAACGGAAGGAAAACGATCGTAGATCACTTTGGCATTCTGCATATCGCCATCAAAAGGAAGATAAAAGGTTCCCAGTCTGCCATTTGATCTTTCTGCGAGGATTTCTATTTTTTCCTGATTTAATTTTAATTCCAGTTGATCACCCAGATAATTTTCCGGTAATGCAGAATATAGAGAAACTTTATTTCCCCATTTGGAAAGAGCGAAAGCCACATTATATTCAGCTCCGCCTATATAAATTTTAACGGACTGATTTTCCAGCCAATTTCCATGAGAATCCGGAGCAAAATGCAAAAGCAGTTCTCCGAAGCATAAAATTTTATTTGAATTTCCCTTATTCATCCTTAAAAGTTGAAATAATTTTTGGCGTTGTAGTAACAGATATCCTGAATTATTCTTCCTACCCATTTTTCGTCATCGGGAAGAAGCCCTTCTTCCATTTCTCTTCCGAACATATTACAAAGCAATCTCCTGAAATATTCATGTCTGGAAAACGAAAGGAAGCTTCTGGAATCGGTAAGCATTCCGACAAAAGTGCTTATTAATCCAATATTCGAAAGTGTGTTCATCTGCTTCTGCATTCCATCCAACTGATCCAGAAACCACCATGCAGCACCGAACTGTATTTTTGAGCGGATTCCGGATTGGTTGAAATTGCCTGCAAGAGAAGCCAGAACTTCATTATAAGACGGATTTAAATTGTAAATAATTGTTTTTGCAAGTTTGTCTTCGGAATTGAGTTCATCAAAAAGAACACTCATTCTTTGAGCAAAATATTGTTCTCCGATTGCATCGAAACCTGTATTTGCGCCAAGACTTTTCAGCATGAGGGAATTGTTATTTCTTGTTGCCCCTACGTGGAACTGCTGAACCCAGCCTTTATCAGAGTACATTTTGCAAAGTTCTTTCAAAAGAAATCCGCAAAGCGCATCCGGATTGGAAAATACAGGTTTGTTGCCTTTCAGAAATTCTGAAAACTCTTTTTCCAGATCTGAATTCCATTTTGTTGTGTCCGGAAAATATTCAAACCCATGGTCTGAAACTTTAGCTCCAACCTCATCAAAATAATTGATTCTTGACTGAAGCGCATTCAATAAATCGAAAACCGAACTGATATTGATTCCGGAAGCTTTTTCGAGTTTTTTAAGATTCAGAATATATGATTCAGGATTAATTATGTTGATGTAAATATCCGGGCGAAAGCTCGGCAGAACCGTTGTACTAAAATTACCTGCTTTTAATTTTTTATGATGATCCAGCTTATCCGAAGAATCATCTGTTGTACAAAGTGCTTCCACTTTATAATTTCTGAGCAAATTCTGTGGTGTAAAATCAGGTTTCTGTAAGAAATCCTGCATTGAGCTGTAAATATCAGCCGCATTTTTACCGGATAAGTATTCCTTAATCCCAAAAGTATTTTTTAGTTCAAGATGAGTCCAGTGAAATAACGGATTCCGAAGGGTGTAAGGAACGGTTTCTGCCCACTTAAGAAATTTTTCCTCATCGGCTGCTTTTCCGGAAATGAAGTGTTCATCAATCCCAAAATTGCGCATCGCGCGCCATTTGTAATGGTCGCCTTCCAGCCATATTGCAGTAGGAGAACGGAAATTATGATTATGTGAAATGACATCAGGTTCCAAATGATTATGATAATCTATGATGGGCATTCCTTCTGCATAGCCAAAATAGAGGTTCTCTGCTTTTGCTGATCCCAGCAAAAACGAATCTCCGAAAACTTCTTTATTTTTAATGAAATGACTCATTATTCAATTTTAAAAAATTAAACTCCGCTGAAAGCACTAAAACCTCCGTCAACGGGAATCAAAGCTCCGGTAATGAAGCTTGCAGCATCTGAACAGAGAAACTGTACAGTTCCGTTTAACTCTTCCACTTCCCCGAATCTCTGCATGGGTGTTTTGGCAATTACCTTTTTGCTTCTGTCTGTTAAAGATCCATCAGGATTGAGTAAAATAGCACGGTTCTGATCTCCGATGAAAAATCCCGGCGCTACTGCATTTACACGGATTTTATCTCCGAATTTTAAAGCCAGATCGGAAGCCAGCCATTGGGTAAAATTGGTAATTGCTGATTTTGCCGCCGAATATCCGGCGACTCTTGTAATTGCAGAATATGCTGCCATTGATGAAATATTAACAATGCTGCCGCTTTTCTGTTCCGCCATTATTTTTCCGAAAACATAGCTAGGATAAACGGTTCCGTTGATATTAAGAGCAGTAACCTCATCCCATCCGCTGATATTCATGTCAAAAAATGACTGGTCGGGAGATAAGGTTGCTGAAGGAATATTTCCTCCGGCGATGTTCAGCAAAATATCTATTTTACCATATTTTTCGATGATTTTTTCTGATGCCTTTTCCAGACTTTCAATGTTCATTACATTGGCTTCCACAGCAAATGCATTATCTTCTGAACCTGCAAGTTCCTTTACACGGGACTGCAGTGTTTCGTGATTTCTTCCTAACATTACCACTTTTGCACCGGCTTCGATAAAACTTTTGGCAAGACTTCCTCCCAAAACGCCGGAAGCTCCTGTAATGACTGCGACTTTATCTTTTATGCTGAATATTTTGTTCATTTTTTATTTTTGATGAATGATGGTTGATATTGAACCCTTCGGGTTCGCTGTTCATTGTATTCTGTTTGCCATAGGTTTCACCTACGGTTATTTGTATTGAACCCTTCGGGTTCTTTTTCCTAAAGTTTTTTGTTCATTTCATTTTGTACGGCTGCCATTACTCCTTCTATCTGTCCTAAAGCCAACATCCTTCCAAGGAAAGAGTATCCCGGATTATAGCCTTTATCTGTATCTTCCGATAGTAATCTTCCGTGATCGATTCTCATGGGCAGATCGGGATTTTCTTTTTCGAATACTCTTATTACGTCGATTAATTTTCCTCTTCCGCCTAAATGATGTGCTTCGATGAAGTCTCCGTTTTCAAAAACATTGGTGCTTCTGAGATGAACAAATTTTGTTCTGTGAGCAAATTTCTGAGCCAGTTTCGGAACATCATTTTGTAGATTGGCACTCAGAGAACCTGCACAGAAAGTGAGTCCGTTATGGGGATTGTTTACTGCATTCAGAAACCAGTCAATGTCTTCTTCGTTTGTTACAATTCTTGGTAAACCGAGTAAAGCAAAAGGCGGATCATCGGGATGAATACACATCTGGATATTCCATTCTTCACAAACCGGCATTATTTTTTCGAGGAAATATTTCAGGTTTTCGCGAAGCTGATTTTTATCAATTCCATGATATAAAACCAGTAAATTATTGAATTTTTCTACTGGGTTTAATTCACCTTCCCTGATGTTTCCGTTGACGAATCCCTGTGTTTTTACAATAACAGAATCGATCAAATCATGGTTGTCTTTTTCCGTGAGTGTATTTTTAAGTTCTTCAACTTTTTGCAGAATTTCCTGAGTGTAATCTTTTTCTGCTCCTTCTCTTTTGAGAATATGAATTTCAAAATAAGCAAATTTAGCTTTATCAAAATATAATGAAGAAGAACCGTCTTCCCATTCGTGGAAAAGATCTGTTCTTGCCCAATCTAAAACCGGCATGAAGTTGTAGCAGACTGTAGTTACCCCTGCTTTTCCTAAGTTTTCAAGACTTTTAATATAATTTTCTATTAAAAAATCACGGTCTTCACCTCCGTATTTGATCGCTTCGCTTACAGGAAGACTCTCCACAACAGACCAGCGAAGACCGTGACTCTCTATATAATTTTTGTAATCGTTAACAGCCTCTAACCTCCAGATTTCTCCGTTAGGAATATCGTGCAATGCAGAAACAATACCTTCCACCCCAATTTGTAAAAGGGTTTGTAATTTAATTTTATCGTTTTTCCCAAACCAACGCCATGTTTTTTCCATACCATTAAAATTTTTAATTAAAAAACAAGGCAGATGTTTTAGGATCTGCCCTGTAAACTATATATGAATGTGAAACTAACTCACTTTTAATAACCAGGATTCTGATATTTTGCTTTTTCATCAGCAGTTGCACCACTCATTGCATCGATTTGTCCCTGCGGAATCGGTCTCAGATAATGGAACGGCTGAATATTACGTGTTACAGTCTGTGGTGTATGGTTTCCATAAGCAGTACCTCCGATTTTATAAGAAGCTGCATATTCTCCCCATTTCTGTGTACGCACCAAATCGTACCATCTGTAGAATTCTCCGTAGTATTCACGGGATCTTTCTGCCAGAATATAATCAACAGTGATTACAGAAGGCGTTGCAGCAGTCATTGCGGCACTATTATCTGCAATGTACGTTGTATTTTGAGCGTTATTAAATTTCCATTTACCTGCTCTTGCACGGATTACGTTAATTAAATCTCTCGCCGTCATAGAACCTGATGCTCCTTTTACAGCTGCTTCTGCTGCGATAAAGTAGAATTCTGAGAATTTTGCGACATTGAAAGGTCTTGTTAAACCTGCATTAGGATATCCTAATCCATTTGGATCATCCGTACGGTACGTACCGATTTTCCACAATCCCGGATAAACGATTCTGCTGATTCCGTTTGGTGCAACTACCCAATCTGCTCTTCCCGGCAAAGTACCTGCACCCACACCGTTTTGCCCTGCTCCTGAAGGATAAGTTGGCGTCTGGGAATCATCGTTAAGGAAGCTCAGAATAGCACCTCCCGGCTGTACAGGTAAGTTATTGGCATTGTACAGAACAGGGTTTGTAACACCTGCTTTGTCCCAGTTACCTCTGTAAGTCGTAACAAAAGTACCGTCATATCTTGAATCGGTCGTTTTATCAGCAAATGTATTCTGAATAACGCCAATCGGAGGAGCCATACGAACCCATGGACGACCTAAAGATTGTGTAGCAGCACGCTGTACAGAACTTACAGCAGTAAAGGTTGTTGCAGAACTGCTGCTCTTCAGATTGGTGTAGTTCCATGTCTGCATCCATGCTGCGAAGTTATCAGGAGCCCATCCTGAACCGAAACCTACAGGATCTGATTCGTTATAAAATGCACTTGCCTGAGTATGATCTGCATACAGCATACATTCGTTATTTCTATCGTTTGATCCTACATTTACATCGTAAAATGTAGGTTGTAAAGCATATGGACCGGGAGTAGTTATTCCCTGCATAGCTGTGTCATAAGCCTGCTGGAAATACCATTGTGCATTATGACCGTCCGGATCTGTTCTGGGAGCGTCCGGATACGTTGGAATGCTATTGGGATTCTGCAGCCACCATCCGTATGTAAGGTAGGCTTTTGCTAAAAATAATCTTGCAACATTTTTCGTTACTCCTCCGGTTACTCTTGGTGAAGCAGGTAAATTATCTATTGCTTTTCTCAGATCAGGAAAAATTCCTCTGGTATAAACTTCCGGAACGGTATTTCTCTTAGAAGTTGTTATCGCATTTGTATTCAGTGCAAGTTCTCCTGCTCCCAAATCTAACGGAACTCCCCCATACGTCTGAACCAGCATAAAGTAATCAAATGCTCTGAAGAATCTTGCTTCGGAAATTAATGATTCTGCCACTCCAAACTGCGGACCTCTTTCTACAATTCCGTTTGCGGTATTAATAGAAGGGAATACGGATCCCCAAATCATACTCGGAGGGAAAGAAGATGGTGTAACGTTACCATTTCCTGAAAAGTCCAATTCTTTAAAGTTTCCGTCTGCACTCTGTGCAAAAGTAGATTCGTCGGTTCCGTTCTGGCAGTTACTCATGAAGTAGCCGTTACCATACAATAAACGCAAACTTCTGTATAAAGATGTAACCCCTGCTGTTACCCCATCCGGCGTATTAAAATAATCCACCGTATAGTTAGATCTTGGCTGTTCGTCCAGAATTTCATTACAACTGGATAAGCAAAGCGAGAAGAAAAACGCTCCTAAAACTATTTTTTTATTAAACTTGATCATGATTTTGTAATTTAAAAAGATAAATTGATTCCCATTAGATAATTACGTGTAGACGGGTTATTGGTTCCTATAATCAGCTGACGCGCGTTATAAGGAAGACTGCTGTTTACCGCCTGATTCTGGTTACCGTAAGAGTTCGGTTCCGGATCCATCCCGGATTCTTTATAATAAGGAGAGAAAAGAACGAGAGGATTAGTTACGGTTACATAAATTCTTAAACTATTTAATTTCAGATCATCTAAAAATTCTTTCTTCAAATTATAACCTAGTGTTATTGTTCTCAGTTTAAGATATGATCCATCGAAGTAAGCAAGAGTAGAACCATATTTCGGGTTGTCTCCACTCATTATTCCTCCGGGTTTAGGATATCTTACATTCGGGTTTTCTGCCGTCCAGTAATCTACATCCACGTTATTCCCTCTTCCCGTTAATCTGTTAAGATATCCCGAAGAACCATAAATAGAACTGATTAAAACACCCCCATGCTGAAATGCACCTACGGTACTCAATTCAAAATTTTTGTAAGCAAATCTCATGTTGAAACCACCCTGCCAATCCGGTGCGGTATCTATAATTTGTCTGTCGTCCGGACCTATTGCTCTTACCGGAGTACCATCTGCATTGTAACCGCCGGTGTAAAGGACTTTAATCATTCCTACATTACCCCCCGGTTCCAATATATTCAGGTAAGGATCTCCCTGCTGCCACAAACCAATGTTCTGATAGTCATAGATCGCATTGATATTATGTCCAACAAACCAGTTGTTCGCCACATCACGGGTAGTCCCTGAATTCAAAGCTAAAATCTGATTTCTGTTGGCATACCAGTTAACCCCTGCATCCCAGCTGAAACCATCAGGATTGTTTATGATCGTACCATTAAGTGAAACTTCCCAACCTTTGTTTTCTATCTGGCCTATATTGTTTGTTACACTTGCAATACCTCCGGATATAGGAAGATTTGTAGGAGACAATACCTGCTCTGTTTTGGTTCTGTAATACTCTACAGTACCTGTCAATCTATTATTAAATAATCCGAAATCCAAACCAAAGTTATTGGTTTTAGAATATTCCCAACCCAGCTCAGGATTTGGCGCGGTAGTGATATATACCCCTGTCGTATTTGTATTTCCGAAATTATACGGAACAACCCCTAAAGTTCCTTTGGTAGTGTACGGACCAACCGCCTGATTGGAAGTCTGCCCCCATCCGTATCTTAATTTGAACTGGTTGATGGCTTTGAGACTCTGCATGAAAGATTCATTCGCCAAATTCCAGCCTAACGATATTGCGGGATAGGTATGCCATTTGTTACCCGGTGCCAAAACAGATGCACCATCTGCACGAAGCGTTGCCGTAATCATATACTTATTATCGTAGGTATACATAGCACGTCCCATATACGATATAAGCCCTCTCTGTACATATATCTGATCTTCAGGCTTTACAGAAATATCTGCTTGTGGAGACTGTCCCAAATTATAATACTGGAAAAAGTCTGCCGGTACATTTTTGGCACTCATATAGCTGCTGATATACCGATTGCCTTCTGCAGAATATAAAGCTACAGCGTTGATCTTATGTTTTCCAAAAGTTTTGTCATAGGTTAATAAATTTTCTAAAGTCCAGTGATAAGTCTGACTGTTTCCTTTTCCTGCACTGGATGGAGCTGCCGCATTCACATTAAAAACTCCTACTCCTGTATAGTTTCCGCTGTTAGAAGTGGTATAATCCAACCCGACATTTAATCTGTATTTCAAACCGCTAATCGGTAAGCTTACTTCTCCATATAAATTATTGTACGAAGAAAGACCTTTGCTTTCATCTACATATTTATCCCCCAGATTTTCGAGGGTCTTTCTGATGTATACCCAAGACTGATCAATATTCGATGCCGTACTGATGGTTCTTTTGATAGTGCCATCCGGATTATAAGGGTTTGCTAACGGAGAGTTGCCCAGAACCGGCGCTCCTGCCACGCCATTCCCTTCTGACACTGTATAGTTGGTATTGGATGTAAATCCGAATTTGAAGCTTTTACCAACCTGCTGGTCCAGAGCGATCCTTAATGAGAATCTTTCATAACTCTGGATCGGAATTAAAGCATCCTGTTTAAAATAGGATAACCCTACGTTATAGTTACCACCTTCTGTTCCACCTGAAACCCCTACATCATGACTGGTCATCATCGCCGGTTTATAATACAGCTTTTGCCAGTCTGTATTGGTGTCTAACGTTTCATCTTTTCCTAATCCGTAAATATTTCCGGCATCAGCTCTTAATTTAGCTAATTTAGGACCATCCATCATCGGAAACCTTGAAAACAAGGTCTGAACTCCTGTAAAAGAATTGTACGTAAATCTCGGTTTCTGACCTTTGGAGCCTCTGTTGGTTGTTACCAAAATAACTCCATTTGCTCCTCTGGAACCATAAATTGCAGTTGCAGAAGCATCTTTCAGGATATCTATACTTTTAATGTCACTGGAACTGATATCACCAAGTGATCCCACAAACGGAATTCCATCAAGAACAATTAACGGATCATTAGCATTGGGTGTTAAAGATCTTGTTCCTCTGATGCGAATTTGCATACTTGCTCCGGGTTTGGTAGAGGTCTGGCTAATATCGACACCTGCTGTTCTTCCCTGCAATGCCTGAGTAATGTTAGCAGTAGGTACTTCTCTTAAAACATCACCTTTTACGGATGCTACAGAGCCCGTTACGGCTTCTTTTCTTTGGGTTCCGTACCCGATTACCACTACTTCTTCTATTTTTTTCTCCTTAGCAACAGTATCTTTTTTACTCTGAGAATAGGCTAAACCGGAAGGTAATAAAGCCATCGCAAAAAAGAGCGCTGCTTTATTGGTTTTAGCTAAATAAGATCGATTCATAATTATTACGTTTAATATTAGGGTTGAATAAAAAGGCTATTAATAATTATCGTTTTGAAAAATCCTTAGTGTTTAGCAGCCTTTTTACGTTTATTTAGATATACATATTCACAATCGCTTCAAACAGTTCCTGCTTTCCGCTTTTTGGCTGTGGTTCCCCAATTTCATGAGCTATTCTCTGAAGATCTTCCAAAGTAAGCGTTCCTGCTTCAAAAGCCTTTCCGTTTCCGTTATCGAAAGATGCGTAACGGTCTGTTCTCAGTTTTTTATAATCTGAATTTTCAAGAATATCTGCTGCCGCTAAAAGTCCTTTCGCAAAAACATCCATCCCCGAAATATGAGAAATAAACAAATCTTCAGGATCAATAGAGTTTCTTCTGATTTTAGCATCGAAGTTAACTCCTCCGTTTCCTAAACCTCCTGCAGGAAGTAAAACCAGCCACGCCTGAACCATATCTAAATAATCTACCGGAAACTGATCTGTATCCCACCCGTTCTGATAATCTCCCCTGTTTGCATCGATGCTTCCTAAAAGTCCTGCATCTACTGCCACCTGAAGTTCATGCTCGAAAGTATGTCCTGCCAATGTAGCGTGGTTCACTTCAATATTTAATTTAAAATCTTTATCTAATCCGTAATGTCTCAGGAAGCCGATCACCGTTTCAGAATCGTAATCATACTGGTGTTTTGTAGGTTCCATCGGTTTTGGCTCAATAAGGAAAGTTCCTGTAAAACCTTGCTGACGGGCGTAGTCTCTGGACATGGTAAGAAAACGTGCCAAATGGTCTTTTTCACGCTTCATATCGGTATTCAAAAGGCTCATATATCCTTCTCTACCACCCCAGAAAACGTAGTTTTCGCCACCAAGAGCAATTGTAGCATCGATGGAATTTTTAACCTGAGTTCCTGCGCACGCAACCACATCAAAATTCGGATTCGTGGAAGCTCCGTTCATGTATCTTTCGTGCGTGAAAACGTTTGCCGTTCCCCATAAAAGTTTAATTCCTGTTTCCTGCTGCTTTTGTTTTGCATATTCCACTACAGCCTGAAGATTCTTCTCGTAGTCTTTCCAGTTATCGGCAGGATCTACAAGATCGATGTCGTGAAAACAATAGTAATTGAAGCCCATTTTAGACATAAATTCGAAACCGGCATCCATTTTATGCATTGCTCTGGTTACAGCATCGTTTCCGATGTCCCATGGATGATGAATTGTTGGTCCTCCAAACGGATCGCTCCCGTTTGCACACAAGGTATGCCACCAAGCCATCGCAAAACGCGTCCAGTCTTTCATAGGTTTTCCCATCACAATTCTTTCTGCATCATAATATCTGAAAGCCATTGGATTTCTGCTTTCTTTCCCTTCAAACTTGATTTTGTCGATACCTGTAAAAAACTCTTTCGTACCTGTTAAAGTGTTCATATATTTGTTATAATTTTTAGTTTAATTTTAAAATTCAACATAAAGTTTCCCTGCTCACTGATCCTTGAGGGTCAATAAGTACAATAAAAAATCTTTTTGTATTGGTGATTATACTATTTCGTTAAGATGCTGTTTCCATCTCGAATAGGCTTCTAAGTATTGTTCTCTTTTTTCCAGTTGCGGTTCTATTACGGCTATTCTTTCCAGAGAGGCAAAGGCTTCTTTAGAGTCTGCGTAAAAGCCGATCCCCATTCCTGCGGCTCTTGCAGCACCTACCGCGCCGTCGGTATCATAAAGTTCAATAACGGCATTACTTACTCCGGCTAATGATTTTCTGAAAATTGAACTCAGGAACATATTGGTATTTCCTGCCCGAATTACCTGAATATCCATCCCGATATTTCTCATGATATCCATTCCGTATTCATAGGAAAATACTATTCCCTCCTGTGCGGCACGCAGAATATCTCCTTTGGTATGGATATTAAAATTAATCCCGTGAATGGAGCAATTGGTTTCTTTATTTTCGAGTACTCTTTCTGCTCCGTTCCCGAAAGGAATGATGCTTAATCCTTTGGCTCCTACCGGTGAAAGCGACGCCATATCGTTCATGTCTCCGTAAGAAGACAGGGAGGTTGCCAGATTATGTTTTAACCATGAATTTAAAATTCCTGTTCCGTTAATGCAAAGTAAAACTCCTAATCTCGTTAATTCTTCGGTATGATTAACGTGCGCGAAAGTATTTACTCTTGATAGTTTATCGTAGTCTAATTTATCTAAAACACCGTAAACAACGCCTGAAGTTCCTGCTGTGGAAGCAATTTCTCCCGGATTGAAAACATTTAATGACAACGCATTATTTGGCTGATCTCCTGCTCTGTAGGAAATGGGTGTTCCTTCTTTTAATCCTAATTCCTGCGCTGCTACAGCAGAAACGGTGGACTGAATCCCGAATGTAGGTACGATTTCAGGAAAAAAGCTTTTCGGAATCCCGTAATAATTAATGACATCTTCTGAGATGCAATTGTTTTTAAAGTCCCAGAAAATCCCTTCTGATAATCCTTCAACCGTAATACCGATCTCTCCGGAAAGTCTCATGGCAATGTAATCTCCGGGAAGCATTATTTTATCTATTTTCCCGAAAATTTCAGGCTCATTTTCTTTTACCCAGGCTAATTTTGACGCGGTAAAATTCCCCGGCGAATTCAGCAAATGAGATAAGCATTTCTCTTCTCCGATTGCTTTAAAGGCTTTTTCACCGTAAGGAACAGCGCGACTGTCGCACCAGATGATGGATGGTCTTAGCAGGTTCTGATCTTTATCTACTAAAATTAAACCGTGCATTTGCCACGTAATACCAATTCCCTTAATGTCTTCTGCATGTATACCGGCTTCATGCATTACCCCTTCATGTGCCAATTTCAGATTTGTCCACCAGTCGACAGGATTCTGCTCTGCCCAACCCGGATGTACCGCAGTAATTTTCATTTCTTTTTTAGGAGAAAATTCGGATGCGATTACTTTTCCGCTGGATGCCTCGATGAGACAAACTTTCACAGAAGAACTGCCGATATCATAGCCTAGTAAGTACATATAGTTTTAAAAAGGTATTATTTTATTAGTTTAGTATTGTTTTTCTTGTAAATTTTGGCATCGAATTTATAATATCGGGCTGCGCGGTGTGATACATTTTTTTCAATCTCATCCAATGGAATGATGTAATTGAATGAAGAGATTTTTTTATGAAAGTTCTTAATATCAATTTGTTTTTCACTTAATGCACTGTACAACTGGTAAAGCTGTCTGATGGTGAATTTCTTGGGAAGCAGCTCAAAAATAATAGAGAAATCTACTTCTATCCATTTTCTTACTTCCCCCAAAGATTCATTAATAATCTTATTATGATCAAACGGCAGAGAGGGAACCTCATCTATGGGAAACCAATCTACTGTACTGTATTTTGTACTGTTAATCTTATGATCAATCTTACACAGAGAAAGATAAGCAACGGTAATAATCCTGTCGATATGCTGTTTGTACTCTGTTCCCATCCATTGGATGTCGTTTTCATTATTGGCTCTCATAGGATCTGCAAAACACTTAAACTGTTTCAGAACCATTTTTTTAATTCCTGTAAGCTCGTGCAGTACTCTTTCTGCAGCATCGTCCACATCCTCATCACTAAAAATAAGACTTCCCGGAAGCTTTATCTGTTTTTCCTGGTCCAGATGTCTTTCTACCAATAAAATATTTAATCTGTTTTCGTGGTCGAAACCAAAAACAACACAATCAACCGAAACATAGGTATGTATAAAATTGGGGCTCATGCAAGTGTTAACATTTATGTAACATGACAAATATAAAAATTCAAATGAATAAAAAAAATAAATTTCACACTAAGACCTAAATATCAGCAATTTACATATCGATTTTTTATGAAAACATTCACATACAAATTATGATAAGGTTATCATTAAAATTACACTTATCAATATTGTAACCGATCAGTTAACAAGTATTTATGATGAAGAATACCGGAAGAAAACAGGTGCTTTTTTCAGAAAAATATTATGATAAGAATTAGAAAAAAATAAATCAAAAAAAAACATAAACAAGTGTAAAAAAAACACTTTTAAACAAAAAAAACGTTAAAAATTGATATTATTTTTTACCATTTTTGCACGTAAGCCATCGGAAAATTACAAATAACAGAATTTTAGTAGGTTTTTGAAATAAATTCTCCGCAGGAAGAAATCATTAATAAAATGTTTAAAGACACACTTCTTGAAGTCACAAAAAAACCGGCATTGGAAGTTGACTTCAAGCCGGTTTTTATTTCATCCTGATTGTAATTGATTATCCCGTTGTTTAAGCTAATTTATAATTAACTACAAAAGGCGCAAATGATGGACTAAACTTGTATGTAAATGTGATTACAAATGAAGTTCATACCAACCTTAAAAATCTCTGATGTTTTATGCTTTTGAGGGTTTAAAATATTCTAATCATTTCATTTTGGCGCGTTGGATTGAAAGAAAATATTTATGTTGACTGAAGTTCAGCAGTCTGTTGCTGTTCATGCGAAAGTTTTTCCCTGTTACTTTCACGTTCCAGAATCAGCCATGCTGCATCCAGCATTTTGATGAGGAGCAAATACGGATCTACGATATTGCACTCCGGTGCATTATTGAAAGTTCCGAGCGAGAAATACACGACTTCCGAGAGAAACTCCTCGAATTCCTCAAGACGGTATTTTTTAAAGGCTTTCCTGAAAACTTTTGCCGGATCGCGATATTCTTTTTCCGACAATGAACCCTTCAAAATCGGATTTTTGTGTTCCGAAAGTTCATGAACCAGCCATTTTCCGCGATCGTTTCTAAGGGAATATGCTGCGCGAATAAACGACCGGAGCGACTGGTGAAAATAAAAGATAACGGAAGCATCTTCCGGAATCCGTGTTTTGCGGTGTGCGGCATATTGCATGATGAGATTTAGATGCTTTTTGGCGGTTGCCCAATCTTGAAACTGGAAAAATACTTCCATCAGCGAAAGTGCGGAATGTTTCTTCCGGCCGCACCAAAAGCGGGATTCAAAGTCTATGCTTTTCTTTTTCATACAAAGAAGATTTTGTGTTTTTATTGTTTTTTGGGGTTGCTTATGTAACTTATTTTACAAATGTAATAAAAAACTTCACATTCGATACAAATTTGTATCGAATAATTTTATCTAATATTTCAAATTTTACTGTATGCAAGAATATAGTAATGAAGAAATTGACGCATTAGGTTTACAGATAGGTTGTATAATCAGAGTAGAAAGACTTAGAAAAAAATTATCACAAGAAAATCTTGGACTTCTAATTGGATCTAATAAAACAACAATAGGTCGATTAGAAAGGTATGAGCATTCTACAAGTTGGAAAATTCTATATAGAGTAAGCCAATCATTAAGCATTGATTATAATGAATTATTCATCCTTAAACCATTGGATTTTATATTATCTGTAATTAAAGAATCTTTTGATTTAGAAGAAAAGCTTACTGCTGAAAAAGAATTGTTTTATAAGAACTTAGAAATTGATGCAAGAAAAATTTTTGGTAGAATTAAATAATTACTAATTATTACAACTTTAAAATAGACAATTTATTAAACAAAATTGAACGCTTTGGTATTGAAATATTTAAAAATATATCAAACTTGCTAATAAATCCTGACTAGAGTTGGGATTTTTGCATCAAAATTATACATCAATTTATCATGATAATCAATTAGAAATATGGATTAAACATTAAAAAAACTATTTTATTTTTGTAATTTAGTAATGTTTAAATCTAAAACATATTTAATATTTTAAAATTTAATCAATTAAAAATTCATCATACTAGTTATATTAGTAACCAAACCAATTTTTATTATATTTACATATTAAATAGCACTGCATTTAATG